>JAUHWN010000020.1 GCA_030424665.1 Bdellovibrionia bacterium
GAAGACTCGTCGTATTGTTTCAACCCCATAGGTACTCAAGAACCGAAGCCTGTTGGGATGACTTTAAAGAGTGTTTTTCAGATTGCGATGAGCTTTTTATCACGGATATTTATGCCGCCGGAGAAAAGCCCTTGCCAGAAATTACCAGTGAAACCATGGTTTCCGTTAACAGCCACGGCAGGGCTCAATACATTCCGCGATCTGAAGCTACGGCCCCAGAGCTTAAGGCAATACTCAAAGAGGGAGATGTCTTTCTCACTCTCGGGGCAGGTGATGTCTGGAAAATTGGCGAAGAAGTAAAATCCTTAAAAGCACAAGGCTAAAAGGATTGTTCCGACGGGGTTTAATTTAAGAGAGAATTATGAGTGAATCCTTAGAGATAAAAGAAAATGTCACTTTAGCTCCATTCACTTCATGGCAAGTGGGTGGATCGGCTGAATTCTTTTGCCTGCCGGAGACACTAGAGCAACTTAAGGATGCGTTGCGATTTGCAAAAGACAAAGGCCATAAGCTTACGATTTTAGGAAGTGGAAGTAATGTTCTTATTTCTGATCGCGGGATTCAGGGACTCACCCTTTGTACGAAGAAGCTAAAGGCCAAAGAAATAAACAAAACTGAGACGCGCCTTGAAGTCATTTGTGAATCGGGCCTTTTAAAAACTGAACTGTTAAAAACGTTCTTAAAAGAGAAGTTGCCGCCAGCAGAATTTTTAGCTGGAGTGCCCGGTGATGTGGGCGGTGGCGTTGTGATGAATGCCGGAGTCGGAGAACAAATTCGCCCTCGAGAATTTGTTGAAATCACAGACTGGATCGAAGTTCTTTCGCTCGAAGAAGAGAACTTCTTAGAATTAAAGCACTATAATCGAGATGACCTTTCTTGGTCCTATCGTCATTGCCGAGGTTGGGAGCCAGGGCTCATCTATAGAGCACAAATATCTTGGCCATTATCTGATGCCGACCCAGAAATCATTCAACGGGTCCGATCGGCCAATCAAATTCGTCTTAAAAAGCAGCCCTTGGATATGCCGAGTTGTGGATCGGTTTTCGTAAATCCAGAGGGGCATAAATCAGGTCAGTTAATCGACCACTGTGGTTTGCGGGGCTTTCAAGTGGGGCAGGCCCAAGTTTCAGAAAAGCATGCAAACTTTATCGTGAATTTGGGTGGAGCAACTGCCGAAAATATTGATGCGGTCATCAAGCACGTTCAAAAAACAGTCCTTGAAAAAAAGGGTGTGCAGTTGCGTACAGAAGTTGTTTATTTAGGAAGTTGGTAAGTACCAACAAAAGGTCACCGGAGCCCAGGTGTCAGAACGAATACAGTCATGGCCGTCCATCAATTCTTCATCTTTGAGCCCTACCTTAGCCTAAAATTCTTTTTATATATCTTCAGCCCATTTGATCTCCGATAAAATAGAGAGATGAAGGCGTCTCGAAGAATTTTTGTGCTCTTATTTTTAGTGGTGATGGTGGTCGCAGGTATTCAGTACTTTCGCGAGAATCACGACATTTTCAAAGTTCGCACAATCCCAGTTTACGTTTCGGGGTTCCAGTCAGACTTACCAATATATAGAGACTTAAGATCGAGACTTTTGAATCGAGTTAAAGAGTTTCAAGAGATGTACATTTGGGAAATCAGCCTTTCTCAACTGGAAGAAACATTGGAGCAAGATGCTTGGGTGCAAAAAACAGAGGTCTTTCGCGGTTTGCCCAATAAGTTGAGCGTTAAGATCTTTCCAAAAGAAGCGGTCGCCCTTTATGTGAGTCCCCACGGAAAGGTTTTTCCCATTGCAGTGGATGGAAGTCCCTTAGCTTCTGTGCAAATTACTCAAGCACCAGATGCACCGATTACTAGACAAAAGTCTCTATTTAAAGACGAAGACCTGCGCAAAAAAATGGCACTTCTCGTTTCTTTTTTGATAGAAGGGACGAGCATAAGTCGATCAAACATCAAAGAGATATCCTATAAAAAGGACAATGGCTTTGAGTTAGAGCTAATGAAACCACAATTAAAAGTGGTTTTAGGCCATGGCAATTTTCACAAACGAATCCAAAGAGTCCGTCGAGTCCTCGACTATATTGAGTTCCACAAATTGAATGGTCGCGTTATTGATTCAACTTTCTCAAAGAAAGTCCTTGTCAGACTGCGTAAGGAGTCCTAGCCTTTAATAGGAAGACTAAAGACCTAAGCCGTAAGAATTGTTAGCTTTTTTATCTTTGTCTTCACTATGATGGAGGGGAAACCCAGGGATTCTTAATGTCAACGCAACACCATCGCAGACAACGGATTGTCGCTGGTCTTGATCTTGGGACTAGCAAAATAGCGGTACTCATTGGCTCTATTCGTGAGAATGAAGAGGGCGTTGATGTTATTGGAGTGGGTGTCGCCCCAAGCACAGGCATTCGTCAAGGTGTCGTCGTCAATATCGAAGCAACAACAGAAGCGATTCGCAAAGCACGTCTTGAGGCAGAACTCATGGCCGGCGTTGAAATCGATAATGTTTGGTTAGGCGTTTCGGGTAATCACATTCAATCATTCGATAGCAAGGGAATGATTGCGATTAAGAATAAAGAAGTAAACCAAGACGATGTGGCACGTGTTTTAGAAACGGCCAAGAGCGTGAATGTTCCCAATGAGCGGGAAGTCCTTCACGTCTTGCCCCGCGAGTTTATAATTGATGAACAACAAGGTGTTGCGGATCCCATCGGTATGACAGGAGTTCGTTTAGAGGCCTCTGTCCATATTATTACTGGCAGTCAGACCGCTTTGCAGAACTCTATTAAATGTTGTGAAAAATCGGGATTAAAAATTAATGGGCTGGTTCTTCAGTCTTTAGCCTCTTCATTGGCAGTGCTAAGTCCTGACGAGAAAAACCTGGGTGTTGCTCTCGTCGATATTGGTGGTGGACACGTTGAGCTTCTTTGTTTTGACCAAGGCGCTGCAAGTTTCACTGGCATGGTACCCGTCGGTGGCAATCATTTTACTCACGATGTGGCTGTTGGATTGCGAACGCCTCAGGTGAGTGCTGAAAAAATTAAACAACAATACGGATGCGCCATGAGTGAAATGGTCTCCGATGATGAAAGTATTGAAGTTGAAGGTGTTGGTGGCAGGAAGTCTCGATCCGTGCGCAGAAAGTATCTCTGCGAGGTGATTGAGCCAAGGGCCGAAGAAACATTAGCACTGATAAAGAATGCCCTTGAAAAAGAAGGATTAATTGATCGACTGGGTTCAGGTGTCGTTATCACTGGAGGAGCCAGTCAACTTGATGGACTTGTGGAGCTTGGAGAATTTGTTTTTGATATTCCAGTTCGTTTGGGAGCACCTGCTAATACCGGGGGCTTGAAAGATGCGGTTCGCTCTCCAGCTTTTGCAACTTCATTTGGATTATTATTATATGGATTAGAACAGGAGAGGGCTCGCCATAGCGAGAAGTCTGACGAGATGGGAATTTTCAAAGGTATTTCCCGTAGACTTAAGGGGCTTCTCGGTGGTGCACTCTAGTAAGAGGGGGTCGAATGTTTGAGCTCGAAGAAAATGTTAACATAGGCGCGAATATCAAGGTTGTTGGTATTGGTGGTGGCGGAAACAACGCCGTATCGACGATGATCGAAGGCGGTTTGTCTGGTGTCGAATTTATCGTAGCCAATACCGATAAACAGGCTTTAGAAAGTCATTCCGCTACAAAAAAGATTCAACTCGGATCAGAACTCACAAAGGGTCTTGGTGCTGGGGCGAATCCAGAAATTGGTAAGCGGGCCGCGATCGAGTCCTATAATGACATTGTCGAAGCACTCGAGGGTGCAGACATGGTTTTTGTAACCGCTGGAATGGGCGGAGGAACCGGAACGGGTGGTGCTCCCATCGTCGCAAAAATTGCGAGAGAACTTGGTGCTCTAACAATTGGTGTGGTGACAAAGCCTTTTATGTTCGAAGGCCGCAAGCGTATGAAGCATGCCAATGGCGGGATTCACGAGCTTAAAGAGAATGTAGATACACTCATTGTTATTCCAAACCAAAAACTTCTTTCGATATCTAGTGAGAAGACTCCACTTTTAGAAACCTTTAAAAAGGCCGACGAAGTTCTTCTTCAGGCGGTAAAAGGGATTTCAGACCTCATTAATATTCGCGGTCTTATCAACCTGGATTTTGCTGATATTCGAACAGTTATGTCGGCTCAAGGTATGGCAATTATGGGTGCCGGTGTGGCTGAAGGTGATAACCGAGCCATCGAAGCAGCCACTGCGGCCATTTCTTCTCCACTTCTCGAAAACATTTCGATCGATGGTGCCACTGGTATCATCATCAATATTACGGGTGGTGAGGCCCTCAGCTTGCACGAAGTGAATGAGGCATCAACTCTCATTACTGAGGCGGCCCATGAAGAAGCTGAAATTATTTTTGGTGCAGTGATTGATAAAAACCTTGGTGATGAACAGGTTCAAGTCACAGTTATTGCAACTGGTTTTGGGCAAGAAGAAAATAATGCCGTATTGAATCCTTACCAACAGATGAGTCAGTTGAATCAGCAAATTCAACAGACGGCGCAAATGAATCAAGGACTTCAGCAAGGCGGTCAGCAGTTTTACCAGGACCCCAATCAGATGGGTCAGGGTCAGGGCCAGCCGCGAAATATGATCTCATCTAATGGTGAGCCGCAGTGGCAACATCAGCCCCAGCAGTCGGGTGGGGTACCAGTTTCGGCTCAACAAGAAGTACAAAAGATTCAGCCTCTTCCGCAAGAAGCTATTCAACAGGCTGTGGATCAAACAATTCACCAGCAATTGAGTCAGCAAGAGCAGGCCCAAGGGGATGATAAGAAATTGCCAAGAGATATCTTATTAGAGAAGGCAAAGCAATTTCGTGAAACCCAAGAGCGTGTCGCCAGCGAACCGGCTCCCGAGCAGCTTTCTATGAATGTTGAAAACTCAGAGTCGACTCTTGATAAAGCCAAGCAAATGGCTGAGGAAGTTCTTAAAGCTCCGTTTATCGACAGCGGAGATGCGGACCTCGATGTGCCAGCTTACTTGCGCAAGAAGCAAAACGAGAATTCTCCGGAATCTCCTTAAGTTTCAGGGGGCAGAGTCTCAATAAATATGAGTCATAAACTCATCTTTTTATCAGATATCCATTTAGAAACAGGGCACGAGTCAAAAGCACGTGCCCTGATTGCGTTTTTGGAGGAGTTGCCTTCGAAAAACGTGACCGATCTCTTTTTAGTCGGAGATATTTTTGACCTTTGGATTGCTCGCCACAAGTACTTTGAGGAGCGCTACTCTGACGTGGTAGCAGCCATTCGCAAGGTTTGTGATCAAGGAATAAAAGTTCACTACTTCGAAGGGAATCACGATCTTTATTTAAAAACCTATTGGACTCAGTTTAAAAACCTTAAAGTTTATCCGGGGCCAGAAAATTTCGAATATTCTGGTAAAAAAATTCGCGTTGAACACGGCGATCAAATTAATCCCAACGACAAAGGTTACTTGTTTCTTCGCTGGTTTTTGCGAACCTTTATTATGAAGCTCATTGCTCGATTCCTTCCGGGTGGGATCGTTTCGTGGATTGGTAATAAAGCGAGCCATTCTTCGCGAAAGTACACCTCTACCGCTAAAAAAATTGAAGAAGACGATACTATTAATATGCTTCGCGATTATGCCAAGAATCGCTTTGATCAAGAGGCATTTGACCTATTGGTTACTGGCCATGTTCACGTTCAAGACGATTGGCAAATTATGGCTGATGGCTTCGAAGGTCGCTCTGTAAACCTCGGTACCTGGCTCAAAAAACCCATTGCCTTCGAATGGGTCCCCAACGGCGGCAGCCGCTGGCTCGACATCCCCGAAAGGTAGAAGCTTCCTTTTGGTAGCGCACTTGTGTCAGAAACCTATTTCAGCTTTTTGATAGTGGCTTCACCCATTTCGGACCAGTCAAAGTCTTCTGAAAGGGCGAAAACCGGAAGTTTCTCAGATTCGTTGATTTGTAGGTTCGAAGGGATTTGAATAGCGAATCGAATCACCTTAGGCCATTTACTAATGTATCCATTTCGCCAAACAAAGTTAACGTGCTCGTTTGTCGAATCCGTACCGAGGGTGTTGTAATCGATACCACCGCTGGAGTTCATGGAGGTTCCACCCTTGCCTCCCTTTGAGGGTTCAAAGGTTTTTAGGCTCATACTCCCTTCAACGTTTTGGTCGGTGGCCTTTTTAATCTCGAATTCACCTGTAGACTTTATATTTGGATAGTCATAGTAATTCACATTAAAGCGATACTGACCTCGCATGCCATTAATCATGCCGATATCCCGAGAATAATGACCTCCTCTTGAGAGATCCGTTACAAATATTTTGTCGTTGCTCTTAAGAAATTCAGAAACCTGTTTTTCAAATTGTTTTTGCAATTGTGGGATGTCTGATGGTTTTACGATTTCGAGACAATTTTGACGATCGAGATTTCCTTGAGTTGTACCGGAGTTTCTCGAGGTTGAAATGGTATCAACTTTATTGGCGTCACCGATGCTTGAACTAGGTCCTTCAGAGTCACTCTTTGTTGGACCTGCGGCAATTCCGGTTTTTTCATCTAATTGATCTGGTGGAGGAGCACACTCTTGGGTTGCATTGAGTGGCTCTACAAATTCACTATTTTTTTGAGGGAGTTCCTGTTGGTCATTCAGCAAGTGGCCGGCCAACCAAACGCCAGTACCACCTATTATAATTCCTAGAATAATTCCTGACTTCATCTTTACCCCTTAAATTTGTAACGCGAATGCGCTACCAAAAGGAAGCTTCTACCCGAGGAGTTCGCGGGCGTGGGCGCGGGACGTGTCGGTGATTTTTTCGCCTGAGATCAAGCGGGCGATTTCGTCCACACGTCTTTCTTTATCCAGTTCATTCACACTCATAATCGCTCGGCCCTTGAGGGTTTGCTTTTCGATATAGAAGTGGTGATCTCCAAAAGCCGCCACTTGTGGTAAGTGAGTCACGCAAATGACCTGCTGGCCCTTGGCGATGTTTTTTAATTTTATACCAACACGCTCGGCGGTCTCCCCAGAAACACCTGTGTCGACTTCGTCAAAAAGATAGGTGCGAGGAAACTGTGATTCGCTAGCTACTTGTTTAAGAGAAAGTAGGATTCGCGACAATTCCCCACCACTGGCAAATTTTGCCAGGGGACGAAAACTATCCTTTGCCGAAGTCTTAGTCTGAAACTCGATATCATCCATACCGGTGGGAGTGAACTGGTCAATCGGAAGAATTTTTACGGCAAACTTTAACCCCTTCATGTTGAGTTCTAAAAGCTCGTCATTAACACCCGCTGAAAGGAGCTTAGCGCCTTCAATACGGCGTTTTCTCAGTCGTTTTGCAATACCCATTAGGGTGTCGGTGAGTTCTTCTCTTTCGGTTTCGAGTTCTTTTATAAGCACGCTGCGATTTTCGATTCGATTAATTTCATCACAGATTTGCTCGTAATGGCTTTGGATAGATTCAAAATCACCGCCGAGTTTTTTCTGCAGACGTCTAATTCGTGACAGTCGATCTTCGAGAGAGTCTAAGTTTTCTTCGTCTTCTCCTAATTCGGATACATACTTTTGAAACTCGTAGTGAACATCCTCTATTTGCAGGCGAATTTCGTGGAGTGGCCCAAAAACCCCACCTAACTTGGAATCATGTTTTTCGATATCAGTGGCTTCATGGCTCAATCGATCGAGTCGAGACAGTACAGAACCCTCATCATCAGAAAGCCAGCTCTCTGCCATTTGGATAAAATCACTTATTTTGCGGGATCCTTTAAGGCGTTTGATTTTTTCTGAGAGCTCTTGGTCTTCATTTTCTTTGAGGTCGAGATTTTCGATCTCTTCTTTTTGAAATACTAAATAGTCGAGTTTCTGCTGATTCTCTTGTTCCCCTTGAGTGAGTTCTTCAACTTCCTCTTCTATTTCTCTGAGGCGATTAAAACCCTCTTGATACTCTTTGCGGATTTTATAGGCTCCAGAATAGTTATCCAGAAGTTCTAAGTGGTAAGACTTAGTCATTAGGTTTTTGTTTTCGTGCTGGCCTGTCATTTCGATGAGCGGAATAGAGCGACCAGTAACCTCAACCATCGGAGAAATAAGACTGCGTAAACTATTTAAAGTCGAAAGCGAGTTATTGAGGTAAATTCGACTCTTGCCCTGCTGGGTAATACTTCGACGAACAATTAATAGGTCGTCTTCGACGGGAATTCCCATTTCTTCCATTTGCTTTTTAATATCAGGGCGATCGGCAATATCAAAGCAACCTTCGATTGTCGCTTGCTCTGCTCCTGTTCGAACGGATTCAGAGCGAGCCTTCGCTCCCATGAGTAGCCCCAGGCTTTTTAGAAGAATAGACTTACCGGCTCCGGTCTCACCACTAATGATATTAAAGCCCGATTTAAAATGCAGGTGAACTTGGTCAATAATTGCAAAGTCAGAAACTTTTAATTCTAAAAGCACAGGGTCCCCCTCCTGAATTTCTTAGGCTCGTTCGCCAAACTTTAGCTTCTCGCGAAGCAAACTAAAATAGTTGTGACCAGGTCTTCGAACCACCATATGATCCTTGGAGCTACGTTTTATTAAAACTTCATCCGCATGATTTAAGTCCGCCCCTTTTTGCCCGTCGACAGTCATCAGAGCCTTCCGACCTTTGCCGAGAACTTTGAAACACAGCTCTTCTTGATCTGGAAAAAGAAGCGGTCGATTCGTCAAACTATGGGGGCAGATCGGAGTCACAACAATCGCATTCACATTCGGATGAAGAATGGGGCCACCGGCTGCCAAATTGTAGGCCGTAGAACCCGTTGGACTAGCGATAACCATGCCATCGGCCTTAGTTTCAGTTACGATTTCTTTTCCACAAGATATGGAAAGGTTTATGAGTTGCGGGTTTGGTCCTCGCTCAATCACCACGTCATTCAGTGCTGACGTCTTAAAGCGAAGCTTCCCTTTGCGGCGAACACGGATCTCTAGAGTGGCTCGAGGCCGAAATTCCATTTTACCCTTAAGGGTGAGATCGACAACTTTGTACATTTCTTCAATTCGGTTTTCTGTTAAAAATCCGAGAGACCCAAGGTTGACTCCGAGAATCGGCGTCAGTCGCCCATCGAGCATGCGTACGGCGTGGAGGTAAGTCCCGTCCCCGCCGAGTACGACGACGAGGTCTAAGGCGTCGAGAGTCTTAGACCCACTTAACTTTTTAACACCTTTATGGAAACTGGCCCCATCTGGTGCGTAAACATTAATTTTCTTTTCGCAAAGCCAGGTACTTAACTCGCGGCCAATCTGTTTGGCCCGAGGGGTATCAGCCCTGCAAACAATTCCGATATTCTTTATCTTCTGTCGAACACTTGCTGCGTCTTTTGGCATTAGATTAAACCGTCCCTCCGGAGAAGTGCATCGGCATCGGGTTCGCGACCGCGAAACTTTTTGTAAAGCTCCATAGGATGTTCGGTACCACCGCGAGTAAGAATATTATCGTAAAGGCTTTGTGCCACCTTTTCGTTGTAAAGGCCCTGTTCTTTAAAGTACTCGAAGGCATCGGCATCGAGTACTTCAGCCCACTTGTAACTGTAGTATCCCGCCGAATATCCGCCCGCAAAAATATGTGCAAACGAAACTGACTGATTGGTTCCTTCAATCTTTGGAAGAACTTGAGTCTTGCGCGTCGCCTCGGCTTCAAACTCTGTGACATCTTTGATCGAACTTGGATCTTGAGAGTGCCATGCCATATCGAGCATTGCAAAATTCACTTGTCTTAAGCTTCTATAACCGGCCTGAAAATGGCTGAGAGCTTTCAACTTATCGATCCATTCAGAAGGGATGGTTTCACCGGTTTCGTAGTGTTTGGCAAAAAGCTCGAGAGTTTCTCTTTCGAGACACCAGTTCTCCATCAATTGCGAAGGAAGCTCTACGAAATCCCAATAGACGTTTGTGCCAGAAAGAGAGCGGTAGTTACACTGTGAAAGTAATCCGTGGAGTGAGTGCCCGAATTCGTGAAAGAGCGTGGTCACTTCTTCGAAAGTCAAAAGAGATGGCTTCTTCGGAGTTGGCTTCGTAAAATTACATACGATCGAAATAATGGGTCGAACGTTTTTGTTCTGGAAAATTCCTTGCTCCAGATAGGAAGTCATCCAAGCTCCTCCGCGCTTACTCTTGCGCGGAAAGAAATCGGTAAAGAAGAGTCCGATGTATTCTTCGGAACCTTCTTTGTAGACTTCGTAAACTGAAACATCTTCGTGGTAAGTCGGGTATTCATCGGTTTTTCTAAAATCGATCTTAAATAACTTCTTAGCGTGCTCGAAAGCTCCATTTATGACATTCTCTAGTTTAAAATAGGGACGTAACTTTTCTTGATCGATATCAAACTTCTTAGCCTTCAATTTTTCGGCGTAAAAATGGTAATCCCAAGGCATAAAGTCATCGCCGTGGCCCATGCTTTTCTTAAGCTCCTTGAGCTCTTCAATGTCTCTTTCCGCAGCTGGGCGCGACTTTTCGAGGAGGCGATTGAGGAATGCCATAACCGTTTCAGGCTTTTGTGCCATTCGCTCTTCGAGTTTGAAGTGAGCGTGGCTTTTGAAACCAAGAATTTGTGCTCTCTTATGGCGAAGGTTAGCCATTTCGATACAAATTTCTCGGTTATTTTTGTCGCCCTTGAGAGCGCGACTGCCATAGGCTCGATACATTTTTTCACGGAGTTCGCGTTTTTCAGAGAAAGTCACAAATGGAATAAAGCTCGGTGCGTGAAGAGTAAAAAGGGCTTGCCCTTTTTTGTTGGCATCGGCTTCTTCGCCGGCGTGCTTTGCCGCTTCGACCACAGATTCAGGAAGTCCGGCAAGGTCCTCTTCATTATCAATCCACATTTGAAAAGAATTGGTATCATTCAAAACATTTTCTGAAAACTCAGGGCTAAGAACAGCCATGCGTTGATCGATGCTCTTAATTTCTTCTTTTTGTTTTTCGTCGAGCAAAGCGCCGTTGCGTACAAAAGATTTATAGGTATTGTCGAGAAGTTGCATTTGCTCTTGGTTAAGACCCAATGAATCTTTTTTGTCGTAGAGAGCTTTAATTCGCTCAAAAAGCTTTGGATTCATTTGCACTTCACTTGAGAAGTGAGAAATGATCGGCGAAATTTCTTTCACCAAGGCTTGCTTTTCGTCGTCGGTATGGGCACTGAGCATATTGAAGAAGACGCGAGAATTCGAATCTAGCATTTCTGAGCTCTTTTCGAGGGCGAGAAGGCTGTTTTCAAAAGTGGGCTCTTCTTTGTTTTTAGTAATGGCCTCGATGTTTTTTCTAGCGATATCAATCGCCGATTTGATGGCCGTCAGATAGTGCTCATTTTTGATTTTGTTAAACGGAACTGCGTAATTTTTTAACTGGGATACTTCTAATAATGGATTTGAATTTGTCATGCTATGTTTAAATAACTGAGCTGGCTTTGATGCAAGCTAAAATCGTCTATTTCAGGGGATTTGCGAGGCAAAGCGAGAGTGATTCTGCTGCGCACAATAGAAATCACAAAAGGGCCCAAATAGGGGCCCTTTGAAGCTATGTTGCAGAGTTTAATCGGTCCTTCAATTCTTACTGAGTGCAGAGTCCGTATTGGGTTCCTGGCACCAGCTGGCAAGTTCCGCTGGCACACTGTGAGCCGGTCAAACAGGCCGATAAAGCGCCTTGCCAGCAGTTGTTACCGCGGTAGGCATTGTAGCCAAGTCCAGCGTAAGTCGAAAAGCTGTGAAAGCCTTGGCTTCCCCATTGCCAGTAACCGTAAGAGTAAGTGTTAGAGTAAATCGTACCTTGGCTTACACAAGCGAGACCAAACTGAGAATTGTAAACTGGTTGAGTTCCAAATGGGCAACCGCAAAAGCCGTTGTTGTAGTTGTTATTGTGATCGATGTAGTGACCATTGGTTCCAATGGGATAACCAGACCATCCAGCGGGAAGTTGAGCTGGGTAATTACAGTTGCCGTCGTAAAGACAGCTTTGATCGGGTGTTGTTGCGATGACCCCGCCGTTGCCGTCATCTCCGGGTCCATTGCCTGAGCCACAGCCCACGATGAGCGTTGTAGTGATTGCTAAAATGAAGCCTAATAATATTGAATTTTTCATTTACCCCTAAGCCTTTTCTAGACTCGTCCTAGAATTTCATCTTACTCCGCGAGTGAAAAATCAAATTCTATTAAGAGTTCTGTTGAATCTTAATTTCTTCTTTTCCCTTTTCCAATTTTCATGCCACCAATAATTATTGGGGAAGATTGGCCTTTTTGGGGTCGAGGACAAATTTTGTTTGAATTGAGAATTTTATGAAGCTTTTGCAAGTCTTGTGTTCTTTGAAAAAATGTGACTGAATTGTAATTAGGTATGAAAGCATTTCAAATTACATGTGTAACGAAATTAATTATCTGGTGTTTGGCGTGGCCAACTTTAGGTCATGCTGTACCTTCCCAAAACCTCGGCGTGGAGCCCAATGCCATATTAAAGAATAAAATTTATGTCGGCGGTAAAAGTGGAGATGGTTTCGCTCTTCACTCGGTGGGTCAAAGCCAGGGGGTCAATACCGAGGATTGGATTTTTAAATTTACCGATACTGTTGGTCGCCCTCTAATGAGTCAACCCCCATACTTTCAAGCTCTGCACAAGGAGCGAGGAATTCAATTTGATATTTTTCAAATTGAGGCGAGTCTGATTGATCAAAACCTTCTCGATGAGTTGGTAGGCCAATCAACTCTGATTAAGTCAGCACAAATACTTATTGATAGTAGTGACAATTCTGTACGCCTTTTTATACAACCGCGCAAATCAGCACGGTTTTCGATTCGTGAAGGTTCATCTGACTCTAGTATCCTTCTCAAAATTGTAGGAGAGAAGCTTTGATGGCGATTAAACCCATTGTTCTACATTTAATTGTCCTATGCTCACTTTCTGTAGCTCAGGCGCGGGTATTTAAGTTTCAAGATGAACACATAGCATCTTACCTTCGAGGAACCTTTGGACTTTCAACGATTGGCGATAGTTCTTATAAGTTAACTTCAGGTACCGATACTCAGTACGATAAATCCATCGACTTTAATACTTCCGCAGAAATTGGTTTTCTCTATCATTTTAATAAGGTCGCCTTTAAAGTTGGGGTCCTATACCTTTTTCCGGAGCGTCTTAGCGACATCAAAGGATCTAATACCTCGGGTACGGATTTGTTTAACTTAGAAGTTGATATTTCGGCACTTGTACCAATGCTTGCAATTGAATTTGATATGAGTCGAACGGACACCTTTCGCACTTTTCTCAGTTTGGGTGGAGGATATGGCTTTGTCTCAGCTAAAAATATATACACTATGACTGCAGCAGGGACTTCTGCTTTTGGAGTTACCGATTACGAAGAAAAGTTCGATGATGAAGCTTTTCTTTATACAGGGGCTTTAGGCATGGAGTATCTTCTTGCTGATACGGTCACCATGAACCTCGAGGCCGGCTATCGTTATCTCGTTGCTAACGAACTCGAACACAAGGCTAATGCTGAAACCATAGCTGGTCCTGTCGGTCAGGGAGAAAAAGTTGTTAATCCCGATGGTAGTGGGCGAGTTTTGGACTTTTCTGGAGCTTACGTTGCTATCGGATTTCGTTTCTATATCGAGATTCCCCGATAACTTTTAAGAGTGAGCTTGACCTGGGTTGAGTCCGTAAAGTTCGTTAATCAAATCGTTGTACTTCTGATCAACGACTTTTCGCTTTACCTTTAGCGACGGAGTCAGTTCACCACTTTCGACGGTAAACTCTTCAGGTAATATTGCGAAATTTTTAATACTCTCAAAGCTAGCGAGTTGCCGATTGACCTCGGCAATGTTTCCGCGAATTAATTCTTTAATCTTTGGATTTTGGTGAAAATTTGTACCATTCTCCATTTGGTTTTGTCTCATATAGTCCTTAACAGCATCGGAGTTAAGGGTGAGTAGGGCTACCACGTATTTTTTCTTATCGCCGTGAATATGAACTTGAGAAATAAATCGATTGAGCTTGAGGAGTCCTTCGAGTTTTTGTGGTGCTACGTACTTTCCTCCGGCGGTTTTAATAAGGTCTTTCTTGCGATCGGTTATTTTTAAGTAACCCTCATCATCGATTTCTCCGATATCACCAGTTCTAAAATATCCGTCTTCGGTAAAAGCCGCCTTTGTCGCTTCGGCATTATTATAGTATTCGGTCATAACTTTATCGCTTTTGACGAGGATCTCTCCATCGTTGTCGATTCGCAACTTGACGTCACCAATTGGTTTCCCGACAGTTCCAAACTTGAAGTCAAAGGGAGTATTGACACAAATAGCAGCGGTTGTTTCTGTTAACCCATATCCTTCGAGTAGAAGGATTCCGATGGTGGCAAAAAATTCTCCTAATTCTTTACTTAAAGGTGCCCCACCTGAAACGGCAAACCGAAGATGTCCCCCCATCTTCTCTTGAATGTTTTGAAAGACAAGCTTGTGGGCGAGGCGATACTGGAGGCCGAGGGGAATCGGTACGGTTTTTTTCTGACTTCGATATTCTAAAACTTGCTTTCCGATAGAGAAAGCCCAATCAAAAACCTTCTTTTTTGTTCGATTCATTTCGACTTGTGAAATGATACCCGCATAAATCTTTTCGAAAATCCTTGGTACGGCAATTATGACGGTCGGTTGTTGGGACTGGATATTATATTTTATGCGCTCGATACTTTCTGCATAAACCATTTCATAGCCAATGAGGACATGACCCCAAATTTCAATTCTGCCGAGTATGTGTGCGTAGGGGAGAAATGTGAGTGATCGATCTCTGACTCCCATACCCAACAAAGGGAAAGCGTCAGAAACCTCAGACATGATTTGTCTGTGAGTGAGAACCACCCCTTTGGGGCGACCTGTTGTTCCGGAAGTATAAATAATCGTCGCCATGTCTGAGAGTTTTCGAGTTCTCGATTGGCTGTCAAAAAACTCAGGTTGTGATTCAACATAGTCCTCGCCGTCTTGAGCGATGACCTCAAGAGGCGGAATGTCGTCCTGAGGATCTTTACTTTCGATGACTATAATATGTTTAAGGCTCGGACAGCGATCGAGGAGAGTCCTTCCTTTACGGGCCAAATTGTCATCTTCACAAATGATTACCTTGGCCTGTGAGTCATTAATAATGTATTCGAGGTCGTCATCCAAGGTGCTTTGATATATGGGAACAGTGATCCCTCCGATCCCGAGAATTGCAAGATCACAATAGGCCCATTCGACCCGTGTATTCGAAAACAAGGCGACTCGATCCCCTTGACTGACTCCAAGGTTTGCTAGGCCGCCGGCAATGTTCTCAACATTTTCGTAGTATTCTTTCCACGTTACTTCATACCACTGTCTATTACTGGCTGAGATAATAGCTGGCTTTTTACTCGACCGATCTTTCACTTCGAGAAACTTGTGGCAAATTGTTTGAATCATAGCAAACCTCTTGGTCTAGACTTAATAAATTAACATAGAGAATTTGCTATTGGAAAGTACTTAAAGGCTTTTTAGAATGGAGTCAGATTGATCTTTTTGACTTTGTTTTCACCGACGATCACGGTGGTTGCTTGCTCACCTTTTGTGATGCGGTTAACGGCCCTGATCTGTGTTGGTTTACCAGCTCGGACAGGTATTTTGTCCAACTTGATAACCTTTTCGCCGTTCACATAGACATCGACCTCAGAAACTCCAACGAGACGCACCGTCAAATATCCTGCTTTAGTCTTGATAAGTTCGGCGTTGATCGGATCTGATGGAGCGACTTCATAGTACTTCTGGAATGGGAAGTAACCATTCATCTTAACTGTTAACGTAAATTTGTCTTTGGCGGCTATTTTCTTAGGAGTAATCCCCTTGATTTCGTCGTCTACAATTATTTGTGCGCCAGGCGGATTACTCGTTACTTCGAGAACCCCAACACTAGCTTCCATAGTAGAGCCCTCTTCTCCTGAAGGGAGAAGGTAGTTGCTACAAAAACTACTGACCGATAGATCAATACAAATATTGGTTACCGTCGAGTGAACCTTTTCGGGATTCGCTTTGTAGTAAACGTAAGACATGATACCGACCACAACTAATGATGCCGTTAGTACCAGACGAAGGAACATATTAGGACGGTTGTGTTGATAGGCGGTATTAGTATAACTGCCGTAGGTAATATTAGTAGCTGTTCCACCACTTTTAATCTGGATGCCAGTATTGGCGTAAAAGTTAGTATATTTGTCGGAATTGTTGTTTCCGGGCTTTGAATTTTCTATCTGATCTTCTGGAACTTCTTCTAAGCCTTGAAGTTCAGAGTTTTGATCAGCTGTTGGCATATCAAAGACTTTGTTTTGATTCATATTATTGATTTGCGCCAACTGTCTTTGATTCTCAAGGTCTGTGATTGTGCCCACTTTGTTTTCAGCATTCGGAACGTAGCTATTGGTATTGCTATCATTGTTGACGTCATAAGGAGCACTATTCTCTGTAGAAGTCTGGTAGCTACTTTCAGAGACATTGTAACTGTTTTCATTTTGATTAGTTGCCGGCTTCGACTTTTCGTCGAACATGTTATTAAATTCAGACCCTGATGATTGTTCATCGATAAAGTCGTCAGACATAACATTGCGGTTGTTACGGCCACCATTGTTTGGCGATTGATATTGGCCATTCTGATCTCTGTTTGGTGGCTGATACTGAGCGTACTGAACCAACTTTTTGCGCGTCTCAAGAATCTCATTTGCAAAAAGTGTTTTAATAAAAACCGAGAAATCATGGGGTGAAAAATCAGGATCATGTCGATTTAAAAACCGATTGAGATCTCTGTGAAATGCCGCTGCCGATTGATATCGAAGGTTACGGTCTTTCGCTAGAGACTTACTGCAAATCTTTTCGAGTTCCGGTGGAATATTAGGATTGATTTTTCTAAGAGAAGGAATGTTGCATTCTCTAATTTTTCTAAGGGTATTAATTTCATTGTTGGCGACAAAGAGTCGGTCGTTGGCGAGAAGCTCCCACAAAACAATACCAAGCGAAAAGATATCAGTTCTAAAATCAACGGGAAGTCCCTCGGCTTGTTCTGGACTCATATATCCAAACTTACCTTTTAGAGTTCCTGCTCGCGTGGTTTCGATTTGCGTAGAAGCTTTGGCAATACCAAAATCGACGATCTTTGTTTCACCCTCAAAGCTAATCATCACATTTTGTGGGCTCATATCCCTGTGAGTGATGTTGAGAGGTTTGCCCGTTGATCCATCGAGACACCGGTGGGCGTGATCGAGACCGGCAGCAACTTCTTTGACCATGTAGACAATTTGACTGATTGAAAAGGTCAAATTACTTTTCTTCATTTTATTGAGAATTTGCCTTAGGTTTCGACCTTCACAGTATTCCATGACCAGAAAAAACTGATCCATCTCTACACCGAAATCATGAATTGAAATCACGTTACTGTGAGAGAGGTTCACCGCAATTTTAGCTTCGTCTTTGAACATCTGAACGAATTCTTCGGAATCAGAAAACTGAGGTAGGATTCTTTTAACGGCGATAAATTTTTGAACACCGCTGGCACCCATTCTCTTTGCAAGGAACACTTCGGCCATACCGCCTGAGGCGAGCTTCTCGAGAAGCACATAATTTCCGAATTGTTCAAACTTTGCTTTTCCCACAAATATCCCTTGCTACTAGTGTTTTTATCGGTTCTTTATAAATTTGAGTTAAGGTTTGCCCTGAGTTATTATGGTCCAAATTGAGACCAACTCACTTTCTGGACCACTAAAAAGGGCCAGTTTAAAAAACAATGTCTGGTGTCTAGGTAGAGGAGTCTAGTTCCATGAAATGGATTGGATTAACTGGAGGGATTGCAACAGGTAAATCTACGGTATCGCAACTATTGCGAACCTATGGTGTGCCCCTGGTTGATGCTGACCAGGTCGTTCATGAGATTCAAGCCCCAGGAGCCGAAGCCTACCAAGCTATTGTGAATCATTTTGATAAGGGGATACTCAATAATGACGGAACGATCAATCGCAGGGCACTGGGTCGCATTGTTTTTTCTGATCCCACCCAGCTAAAGGTCTTGGAGTCTATTTTACATCCCATTATTTACCAAAAAGTTGAAGAAAAACGTCGGGAACTAGAAGGTCTTGGCCATAAAATGGCTGTCTACGATGTGCCATTACTTTTCGAAAAGAACCTCTAACATCGGTTTGACGATAGTGTCTTGGTCTACGCGCCAAAGGCTTTACAGGTGCAAAGAATGAAAAAAAGAGATCAGCTAAGCGATGAGGAAATTGAAAAACGTTTATGTCAGCAGCTTTCAATTGAAGAAAAAAAGAAGCGAGCAGATTTCGTAATTGAAAATTCGGGCAGTCTTGAAGACCTAGAAAAGGCTGTAAATAATTGGTTGAAGAATTACCAAGACCAGCTATAGCCGAAAATAAAGTAGCCTGTTACCTGTTCAAGGCCGACACGGGCACCCAATTCGACTTTAAAGCTGAGGGGAGGATAGAGGATGTCTTCCATACCCACGGCGAGATTGGCACCGTAGTTGTCTAGATTCGAAAGTGTTGCCAACTTATCTTCAGCAATAAGAAACACGCTCAAGCCGGCCTTTCCGTAGAGTCGCAAGTTTCTTTTTGCTAGATAATAGAGGTAAGAAACATCGAGAACACCCTTAGAGTTACTGAGTAAATCAACAGATATTTCAGTAGGGAATTTTTCTAAAAATGGAAATCGGTAGAAAAAGCCAAAGAGGATCGGAAAGCTAAAACCATCGTCTTCTTGATCAACGGAAACGCCAAGACGTCCTCCAAGTGCATACTCATAAAAAAAGGGAAATTCGTGCTGGGGTGTTAGGTTTTCTTTTTTCTCAAGGGGCTGGGTTACCTTAAGTCCCTTGTCATTTAGAAGTTTGCTCTCTTCGGACTCTTTTATCTCTTCTATCTTTCGCCCCGTGATGGCCTTGTTATCGTCAAGAATTTTATCCACAGGTGTTTGACTGCCAAATAGGAAGGCAGGCATTAGGACTATAGTCAAAAAATAGAGTGTATTATGCCTAATCATGATCTTAATCATACCTTGATGCAGTGTTCATTCTATAAACTTTTCTTACAAATAGTTAAGGAGAATTTTTTCATGAAGAAGTTGCTAGCATTAGTGTTCTTTCTTTCCGGATCTTTAGCAATGGCACAGGATGCCCTTAACTACAAGATTCATCAGCCCTATCAAAATATCCGTGCGCTTGGAATGGGTAATGCATTTTCTGCAGTTGTTAACGACAACACGGCTATATTTTATAACCCGGCAGCACTGGCGCGACTCGAAGAGGGTCACGTTAACATTACTGGAATTAACGCCAGCTTAGATGGAGATATTCTGAATTTTATCGATGAAATCTCGAGTGCTTCGGACAATGCCGCTGGTGGTAATGAGGTTCAAGCGATAATTGATGTTATCGAGAAGAACTACGGCAAAGACTTTGGTCTTCGTTTAAATACACTTGAGTGGCTTTGGGCAAGACCCGGTTGGGGAGTCGCATTTGTACCACTGGATTTAAGCCTCGATATTGGTCTTGATAGTGCTGTTGGTCCTTCGCTTAATGTGGTCATGTATCAAGACACTCAAATTGCTTTTGGTTACGCAAGAAATGCAAAGATTTTTGGTGACCACCAGCTTTCCTATGGAGCAACCCTTAAAGGTGTTTACCGTGCGAATGTCGATAAAAAGTTAACGGCCCTTGAGCTCGCCCTTGATTCGGAAATTGTTCGAGAGGAAGACCTGCGAGAGGGATTTACGGTCGATGTCGACCTTGGTGTCCTCTATACTCCGAAGTTTGGAACCTCTAGTAAGTTTTGGCAGTGGGTCAGTCGCAGAGAGCCAACGGTTTCGGCCGTTGTGAGGAATGCCCTCGACTATGGTTTTGGGACGAACTTCAATCTTCTTAACGATAATAGCGGTGAACCATCGAAACTTGAACGCCGTATTGATCTGGGAGCGAGTTTTAAGTTACCAGATTGGTGGATTTGGTCCTCAACATTAGCGCTTGATTTCAGAGATATTGGACACAGCTACTATACATTCGAAAAAGGTTTTCACCTCGGAGCAGAGTTTAAGTGGAAAGTGGCCAGCTGGTTTCAGGGTGCTTGGCGCGTGGGGCTTCAACAAGCTTTTGATTTAGCCTACTGGACCGCTGGTTTTACCGGGCAATTTGCCATATTTCGCCTCGATCTAGCTACCTATGCCGAAGAAATGGGTGCAAGTACTTCTCCGAGTGAATCACGACGATATATGCTTAAGATGTCAGTGGATTGGTAATTTAGAATTAAAATTGAATTGAAACTTGCAGCAGAGAGACTAGTTGCAAGATCCAGGGGGACTCGTTTTGATGTCTCCCTTTATTTTTATAAACTCATTGCGATCTGAGTCTGAGCAGAAATCGATATCAACCCCACAGCCATTAGTTCCCTCCACATTGAGAGCATAAATATTGGCGGCCTGAGGTTCTAATAAGTTAAATACGGCAACCCCGTAGCGATATTCCATGGTGCACATGATTGGATCTGTTTCGTCTTGGATGAGAGTTTTTACGCAGAATTTTTTATGAGCTATAAAGTCTTGAAGTTCCTCCAGGGCCAGGTCGGTCATGCAGAGATCTGTTTTTTCACCTGAGGAGAAGACCGATACTTCACCTGTTTCGGGGTTCACGCGGTATTCAGTGATCATACCGGCTTCGGGCGCACTTTGTTGGCTTCCAAAATTGAAATCGGTAAAGCTCACATCAGAAAGATTGCCATCAATCGAAATCGAATCAAGAACATAGGTTTTACCTTCGCCCTCGGCATTCGTTTCTTGCACAATCTCGCAGTTCTGAAACAGCAACAAAATCATGCTTAGAATTGAGACAATAATAATCTTCACTGGTTCCTCCACCCATTTAAACAGCAAAGACTATGCCCTGTCGTAATATGATAAAGGCCGTAATTACAGGGATTTAGAGCTGTGTTCCGCTTTGAAATTGTCTAAGAATTTTGAGTTGATTGAGAGTTAAACAGTGGCGGCCTTGGAGCGGAGACTGTCTAGGCGAAGAGGAACCGGCGGGTGAGTCTCAGAGAGCACAAAAAAAGGAGCTTTAAAAAGCTCCTTTATCCCGTGGATGAAAATTATCGGCCAATATATTAATTGGTCGCAAGCTGATCTCTAAGGGCGTCGCCGATTGTTGCAGGATCTCCGCCTCCGGCCGCAATAGCCGCATCAATGTTTGTACAAATATCAGTATCTGCAAAATCAGAATCTTCATCGGCACAAAAAAGTGTATTGGCGGTTAGTGCGATATTTCCGAGTTCTTCATCTTCCCCAACAAACTCACCATCGTTCGTTAAGTTGGCAATGAGATCATCGACTTGGGTTTGGGTCAGTCCGTTCTCAGCAATTTCGTTCAAGTTGATGCCGGTAACAGCGCTAGCAAGTGTAGTTGCGAGACTCGTAAGCGCTGCAAGGCGGGATAGCCCCTGTGAGCCAGAAAGTAGACATTCGTTAAGAGTGTTGGTGGCGTTTTGCTTGGCATTGGCATTATCCGTTCCAGTAAAGACCATCACCGTTAGAGCCGTTGTCATGGCGTCTTGGCCACCGCCACCGCCATCTTCATCATCGGCGAGGCTTTCAAAGGCATCGGCAAATCGTGAGCCGACAAAGCCTTGACCGAGAAAGCGCGCTGAACATCGGATGTAGTATGACTCTTCACTGGTGAGTCCATCGACTTTGGCAAGACAGACGTTGGCGCTAGCGAGTGTTGGAGAAGCATTGTTCAAACAATCTTGTGCCTCTGCAATTTGTCTGTCTTCGTCGCTTTCACAAGCGGCGAGTATGAGTGAAAGTACGAGTGATAAAAAGATAAAGCCCCATTGGCGTAACCTAGACATTCCTGCCTCCATGATGTCTCAACGTTCAATAGTAATAGTATAGAAGAAGTTTCGCTTCGGTTCATGTGCAATCTGAGTTGTTTCTTTGTGTCATCTTTTGATTTTAGACTGAGGTCGTGTTGGCGGTTTTTAGTGACTCACTATGAGTTGATCCAAGTCTGGTAAAGACAATGTCAGAAACGTCCCGTCCCTCGAAACATAATACCGATAAGCTTTCTAAGAGAAAAAACTTCATGGACTTAAGAAGGGAAAGGGCCGCAAAGGATCAAGGGTCTCCCCGAATTGTCCGAAAATGAGACTGTAATGAAGAAGTTAGTATTTACTTTGATAATTGTTTTTTGTTCCCTCGCGCCCGCAGAGGAGCGTCTTGAATTCTACCAAGGAATTCGACAACTCGGAATGGGAGGCGCTGGTATTGCCCTCGTTAACGATGAAACCTCACTTTTAACGAATCCCGCCGGTCTTGGTAAATTGCGCGACTATATTCTTACTGTCGTCGATCCCGAAGTGGGTGGAAGCGAAAAAGATGTGGGTATTATCCTTAATGGTCAGCCAGCGGAACTCATCAATGCACAAGGACTTCTCTCAAACTTAAGAAACCCAAAAAACATGGGAAAACACTTTCACCTTCGTGGTCAGGTTTTTCCGTCAGCAGTGTTTCCAAATTTCGGAATTGGGCTTCTTGCCAAGTATGAATACAACGCCGAAGTTGACGATACCGATACAGATTACAAGCTTCAGTACACCAATGATATTGCGGCTGTTGTGGGTTACAACTTTCGGTTTTGGGATGGCAGAATCAAAATTGGTTTTAATGGCCGACTTATTAATCGAGTGACCGTAAATGAAACATTTCCCACGACCTCTACGAACCTCGAATTTAAGAATATTGCCTCACAAGGAATCGGATTAGCCAGTGATGTGGGAGTTATTCTTTCAGCACCGATTCGTTATCTACCATCTTTGGCGGCAGTGGTTCGCGATGTGGGAAATACCCAGTATAATGTAGCTGATGGCATTTTATCGGGAGAAGCTGGAGAGCCGCCTCAGACGGCGCAATCCATCGATGTTGCCGTGGCCTTTTTTCCGATTTTTGCCAATAAAGTGAGATCCAGTATATCTGTAGAATACCGCGGAATCGATTCTCCAGATGAGGTGGATGCTCTGAATCGAATCCATGCTGGAATTGAACTGAATTTTTCAGATGTGATTTATGTGCGCGGAGGAATGAATCAAATTTATTGGACTGGTGGTTTAGAATTTCAATCCTCTAAATTTCAGTTTCAGGCCGCCACATACGGAGAAGAAATTGGAACGAATCTTCATAAAAGAGAAGATCGTCGTTATGTCGGTAAATTTTCGTTTCGTTTTTAAGGATAAAGGATGAAGCAGAAAAATAGATTACTCATTTTAATAGCATTCGTACTGGCACTTTTGACAAGCGCCTGTACAAAGAACTTTTTTGACGAACTCGCCGACAAAGAAGATGAGGATGCCGTCTATTTTCAAGCGCAGCGCGAATTGGATGACCTTAATTACGGTCAAGCGATCATTCTCATTCAATCACTCAGTGCCGATTATCAATCGCGAAGGGATGTGTCTTTTACACTCGCTTCGGCCTTCGCTGGGCGCTGCGGTCTCAATTTTATTGATTTGGCCAACGAATTACAGAGTGCCTCGGCAACTGGATTATTTGGATTGCTAATGGACGCCTTCCCAGGTGGGACAGATACAAAGATTAGCGACTGCGTGGCCGCAGAAACGGTAATTCAAAACCTTGAGTCCGATGCGACTCTGAGAACGGTCGATGAAAATCTCCTGATGGCCTTTGTCTCTTTTGCAAAAATAGGAGTCGTCATTAATCGTTACGCTGATACAGACGACGATGGGTCTCCCGACGGTGGATTTGATCATTGCTCAAATACAGACCTACCAGAAACCAACGTGCGAGAAGTTGGTACTGGAGTGGCCAATGCCGTTATTAGTCTAGGCGCTGCGGGCAGTAGTGTTGCTGGTGCCAGTCTGACATCGCTGACTGACCTATGTGCTGCCGATCCAGCACTGGCGGATTTATGTACGATTACTGATAAGAGTTTATTTGATGCCAATGGTGTTAAAGGAATTCGCGCTGCTATTGCCAGTACTGACTTTGTCGGTATCGGCTCTTGCCCAAGTGACGTAGCGACGTGTTTTTTAGCCTGTCCATAAAGAGGAAGAAGTGAAGTATTTATTTTTGATTTCCATTCTCATATTCTCCGCAAAGCTCCACGCTGGTGCTTTTCAGGAAATGTATACATCAGTCCGGGCCTTGGGAATGGGAAATGCTTACACCGCCGTTGTTAACGATAGTGATTCTATGTTCTATAACCCGGCGGGGCTCTCGCGCGTCGAAGGAATTAACTGGAATTTCTTGGACCCACAGATCGGTCTCAACGGATTGACGGCACTCGAAAAAGCCCAAGCCTTTGCCGACTCTGGCACTGACTTATCGGCTTTTCTCAATGAGCTCTATGGAACCAATATTTGGGTTCACGCCGGCGTCAAATCGATTATTACACTCCCCAATGTGGGTTTTGGTGTTTTTGGTGCCGCCGATGTTGATCTCAATTTATCGAATCCAGCTTTTCCGAATCTCAATCTCAATTATGTCTACGACTATGGAATCACCGCGGGATTTGCATTTCCGATTGTTCCCAAGTTTTTAAATATGGGTATTGCCGGTCGGCGAACGACTCGAACTGGAGCCCGTATTCCCCTCGGTGTTTCGACGATTGGTGAACTCGATCCAGAAACCATCCAAGATAGTCTCAATAATGTGGGTAATGCCTTTGCCCTGGATTTGGGTTTAAATCTCACACTACCAGGTCTTTTTGAGCCGACTCTTTCTTTTGTTTGGCAGGATGTGGGTGTTACAAACTTTGTGTTGGATAAGGGGAGCGAAGCCCCTCCATCAGATCGAGATGAGATGATTTTAGGTTTTGGAATGGTCATTGACCTTCCATTGTTAACGATCACCCCGGCAATTGATTACAAGTATATGAATCGCGAGGGAGTTCAGTTCGCGAAGAAATTCCACCTGGGTGTCGAATTGGATTTTCCGATGTTCGACATCAGAGCGGGTTTTAATCAGGGTTACTATAGTTTGGGAGTCGGCGTAAATGCCCTTCTCTTTAGAGTCGACGCGGCAACTTATGGGGTCGAGCTTGGGGAGTACCCGGGTCAACTTGAAGACCGCCGCTATATCATCCAGGTTACTTTTGAGTTTGGATTCAACCCTGATTTTTCACTTTCTGAGTCTGCGGGGCGCGGCAAACGTAGACGCGTGAAACAAAGACGATAAATTCCTTACATGCAAATTATAACTTCTACGGAGTCTTCCCTGAGAGGAGAACTTCTAAAGGAATTTGATCCGCAGACGAGCACTTGGGTGGTTTCGGACCTCCGATCAAAGTTTGACATCCAAAGTAAACTTCTCGAGAAGAATCAAGCCATCCATGCCGAATCGGTATTGCGAGCCAGTGAACTTTGGTCTCTGATCCTGCGTCGATTGAACTTTTATTTAAAACCGGTCAGTCGAGACTTTTTAAAAGAAGTCATAAAATCTGAATTGGCAAAACGGGAAACCAGTTGGACCGAGTCCTCTGGAGCTTCTGAAAGTCTTTTCGAATATATCAACCTTCTGTTCCCCATATTTCTCAACGAAAAAGGGGAGGAGGGAATGGTCGATTACTTTGAGAGAAACGAGAATGCGAATCGTCGTTGGAAACACTGGTATGAACTCTCTTTTGATATATTTAACTCTCTACTCGAAAGAGGTTTTGTATCGAGAGAATGGGCTGCGGGCCTTGTTTCCCACTATGGTGTGAGTAAGAAGCTCTTCAATCGCCGCTTAATTTTTGATCTTGGTTTTGAGTTTTCGTATCTCGAGATGGACCTCATAGAACAAATGGATCAATGGTGCGACGTACAGGTTGTGGTACCTCTTCCACCTTGGCGCGATCAGTTCTCATCAATTTACCAAGCCTATGACTTTTTCTTAAGTAAGAATCAACCCGAGAAGTTAAAAGAAACGACCGTGAATCATGTTGATAGGGCCATCGCTGCTAAGAGAATTCAAACCAATAAATTTGCCTCGAGCTTGGCAGAGATTAAGAACATAGTCTCTGAAGTCAGATCCCTAGCTGATCAATCTGTTGATCTCGATAAAATAGCCCTGGCCTCTCCGAATGTAGAAAATTATTGGCCCCTTTTACGAAGGCTCCTAAAGGAAGAGGGAATCCCAGTCAGTAAAGCTAAGGTGACAAGGCTTCATTCATTTCCGAGTATTTCGTCCTGGCTTTCGGAGATGCGAGTTCGATCGGCCGAGCCGCTGACCTCTGACTTAGAAAGTAATCAATATCTCGATAATAAAAAGGCACTACTCAAAGTCGATCGCTTTAAAGTGCTCTACAAGAACATATACTCAAAGAGTCATCTCTTTCGTTCAAAAGAAATTGGGAAAGCTTACTACACAAAGAATCTTCCCAATGAAAAGGATTTAAGTGGTTATGATTTTCTTGCCTGGTCCTTGCAATATTGGCCCAAAGAAGGAGAACTAGAGCATCTCGAATTACTCCTTTCTAAACTTCAATCCCATGGCCAGCTCGATCTTCATTTAGATTTTGAATCTTGGTTTCGATTACTGGAGCTGAGTTGTTCGCAAATTGAAATTACACAAGTGAGTGGACAAAAAAAGGCTTTACAAATTCTCGGATTAAATTCGGTAGCGAGTAGTGAGTTGGATTGGGTCTTCTATTTTGGGCTCAGTGAGAGTGAGTTATCTTCTCGATCCTCTTCGGCAATTTTATCATCTGAAGTTGATCAGTTAGCGCGAGATTATGGCTTCTATTTACCCAGTCCTGACGAATCTCCAGCTGAAATTGAAATTCGTTGGAATTTGGAACATTCCTCTAGAAACTCTTTTTTAAGTTGTTCTGAGAGTGACTTCAATGGTGACCCTTTGATTTCGTCTTGGCTCTGGATTGAAATGAACGAGCGAATTTCACATTTTATGGCGGAGTCACTGCCAGAAGAAGAACGCATCGAATTTATCAAAGAAAAAAGGAAGGCTCTTTCGCCCAAGTTAACCAATTGGGACAGCCTTTGTTTTGAAGAAGCAAAAGATCTTCTAACTTTAAAGAATAAAAAAAATCCGGAGTCTGAAGAACTTTTAAAACGGATGGCTGAAGATCGTGAGTTGACCGAAAAGAAACTTTTTTCTGGTCAATATGCAGGAAGAGTTTCTGCTAGCTCTATCGAAGACTACAGTGAATGCCCTTTTATATTTGCTGCCAAGAGAATCTTTCGCCTTTCAGATCTGCCCTCATTAGATATCGATGTCGATGCTTTAACCAAAGGGTCTTTTTCTCACAAACTCCTCGAATTGCTATTGAAGCGAGATGGGTGGCAGAGCCTCGATGATCAAGACTTGGAATCCTTGATAGAAGAAACGAGAATACAGGCAAGAATTGACCTAGCCGATGAATCTCTCTGGCCTTATTTTAAGAAGAAGAATTTTGAATTGGCCCGTCGCTTTATTGATTTCGAAAAGAGTTGGCGCGCTGATTATCCAGAAACTGAGAGTATTGGTTTTGAGACGGACATAAAGGGCTACATTCATTGTCTGACGGGGGAGCTACTTAAAGAAGCTTCGCCGGAAGCATTAGAATTTTCGGGTCAGATTGATCGCATCGATCGCGATGAACAGGGACATCTCCTGATTATTGACTACAAATCCTCTACGGCGAGTCTAAGAAGTTTTGCATCTTGGTTGAAAAACAATCAGTTTCAACTTGGATTGTATTCATTGGCACTTAGTGCAGGGTTGAGTCCAGAAGTTAAAGGACAGGTTTGTGCTGCGGTTTATTTTGACCTAAAGAAGATGAGTCGGGATAACGGTTTTCATAATATAGAAATTGATACAGGACTCTATCGCTTTGATTCAAAAGGGGGAAAGAAAAATAAAGTCGATCAATTGGGATTAGAAAATTTTTACTCGGACTTAAAAAGTGCGGTGAGTACTTACTTAGGTGGAATCAAAGAAAATGAATTTTGGCCAAAGCCTTTAGACCCTAAAGAGTGTAGGAAATGTGAATGGAGACTTCAATGTCGAGCCCCTCATCTGAATTAAGATCTTCGCAATTTGTTCGTGCTGGAGCCGGTGCTGGTAAGACCTACAGTCTAACCCATGAAGTCTTGGATTATGCCAAAACCTTTCGCCTCAAAGAAGATAGAGACCCTAAAGTCATCGTCACAACGTTTACGCGGAAGGCGACTCAGGAGCTAAAAGAAAGGCTTTTGATCTTAGCTTTGGAAGAGTACCCGGATCTTGTGAATTTCGTGAACTCAAAATCAAAACTCCACGTTTCGACCATTCACGGAGTGACAGACCTATTTTTAAAACGCTATGGAATTATTCTCGGTCTAGATCCTAACTACAAGATTATGGGGGGACTGGAGTCAGATCGTTTCATTAAGTCTTTGGTGTCGCAAAAGTATATGGAGCGAGCAGAGCTACAAAGTCTCTTAGAGATCTATAGCTTTTCAACACTGATCGATCTTTTTAAAAAATCGGCTGTTTATTGTCTGGAGGACCCTTCAGCTCGTTTTTGCACGCCAGAAGATTTTGAAAAACTGCTGAACCAGGATTTGCTGCAATTTAAAACCTCCCTTTTAGAATTTAGTAGAGACGTGCGTGAGTGTGGCCCGAATGAAAAGTGGATTGATTTCGTTGCGCAGCTAGAAGATTCCCTACATCTTCTCGATAAGGGGCCACAGGGGCTGCAAGAATTTTTGCAGGTATTTGCGGATCTTAAGAAGCCCCGGAAAGGAAAGACAGATAGTCCGGAGTTGCAGGTTCTATCTGATTTTTTTACAAAAGATTTGAAGGCTAAACGAGCTAAAAAATTTTCTGAACCGGAATACACAAAAGAGTTTTGGGATTATTCGGCAGAAATTTATCGAGATTTTGAGAGCTTGAGTCGTGATGTCCTACAGGATTTACTAGCGACCAAACTCAAACAAGGAAAAATCGACATTCACGATTTAGAACTTCTTACGGCAAAACTTCTCAATGAAGAGCCTTCAACCGGAAGAGCCTTTTCTCACGAGTGGGATTACTGGTTGGTCGATGAGTTTCAGGATACCTCTCCATTCCAATTGAAAATTCTTGAGCAGCTGATCGGTGATCGGCCCAAGTATATGGTGGGTGATCCGCAGCAGAGTATTTACTTGTTTCGTGGAGCACGATCACGAATCTTTTTCGAAACCCAAGAAGAAGTTAAGAGACAAGGGGGGAGCCTCGACTTCAAAAAACTCAATCGCAGGTCTCGGCCAGAAACTCTTCACTTTATAAATGACCTCTTTACTTCATTTGGTGACCAGTTTGCAGCGATGGATCCTCACTTAGAGGGAAAATCGGTGGATTCGACAAAGAAAGTGGCTGAGATTTGGTGTATTAACGATAAAGACGAAATTGATTTGGGCATCGACAAGGAAGCCCATAGTCTCGTCTATTCGATAGAACAACTTCTAAAAAAAGAACCGAATATTGCTTTGGATCGTATATGCGTATTAGCTCGCAAAAATTCGACCTTAACTCGAATCGCGCAGGTCTTATCTGAGTTTAATTATCCCTTTCACATACATAGCTCATCGGCCTTTTTTGAACGTCGTGAAATATTAGATTGTATTGCCTTATTGCGTTTTATTCTAAATCCCCATGACAATAAGAATTTTATTTCTCTTTGTCGAAGCCCTTGGTTTCGGATCGAAGATGACCTATTGGCAACTATTGCACGAGACTCTGGGTTCTCCCACTGGGAAAATCGAATTCAGGCTGAAGGTCATCCGGTAATTAAAACTTTAGAGGCTTATTTAGAGCGTTCCCGCGAATGTGGAATTGTTCAATGCTTTGAAGAGGCCTTAACTGATTCTTTGATGCTGGATTTTCATTGGCATAGGGACCCTTCAGGTCGGGTCGAAGCCAACATTTGGAAGTTTATTTATCTTCTACAGCTCGAAGAGCGAAAAGCTGGCTTTAATCCCTTTAGTTTTATCGATCAACTCGGCAAAGAAATTCAGATCGAAGAAAGTGATGGCGAGGGAGATGCTGTTGCGATTTTAGAGCCTAATCGAATCAACTTAATGACAGTCCACGCCTCGAAAGGCCTGGAGTTTGATCATATATTTATTCCGGAGATAAATAAAAAGCCTCGAACAAAGACCAATCTTGATTTTACATATAACGAAGATAATCAGTTGAAGTCCTTTCGTGTACCTTGGGGTGATGAGGGTTCCAGTAAAGGAAATCTCAATGAAAAACTTTGGCTCCGACACCTTAACGAAGAAGAATTATTAGAGTCACAACGAGTCTTTTATGTAGCCTGTAGTCGCGCTGTAAAGTCCATTCACCTTTTTTGGGAAAAGGAGATCGAGGAGGGCTCGTGGGCCGATCAACTCCCTTTTGATTTTTTAAAAGAGGGGAGAGTTCAAAGGAATCACTACAGTTATGATGTATTTAAGTGTCATGAATCACCGCAGCCTTATGGTTCTGGGGATGGCGGTTTCGAAAAGAGGGCTTACATTAAGCCTGAGAGTCTGCAAGAAGAAGACAAAAGCCTTTCCGTTTCGGAACTCTTACAGAGTAAGAAGTATTTTGCTAAGGACTCGGTTTTAAATTGGGTCGATCGTAGTGAAAAAGCCAACCGAGGAACAGAGATTCACCAGTACTTAGAGAGTTTAAAGTACCTTGAAGATTCAGACATCAAACATTGGCCTGAAGATGTGCAAAAAGCCGTGGAATTTGTGCGAAACTCTAAAGAGCCTCCTTTGGCAGAAATAATCGAGCGCGGTGAAGTCGAGTTTGGTTTTATTTTGAATTTGGATTCTTCGCGAATTGAAGGGCAAATTGACCTTTGGGGACAGTTAGAAAATGGCGATTATTGGTTGGTCGACTATAAGACGGGGCAGGCAAAGTATAAATCAAAGGCCTTTGACCAAATGAATATTTATGCTCTCGCTCTTCGTCAATTACAGGGCCTCAGGGAAGATCACCCGATTCATTTGGCGGCGGTATTTCCTCTTGAAGAAAAGATTTTCTGCCAAGAAGCAAAAACAAATTCAGAAATAAAAATACAATTTATCTCTGGTTAAAAGTTACTTCTTTAGAGCCCATGGGACCGGTTACAGTGAACTTGCTGGGCTTATCCTCAATTCGGGACGTGGGAACATTAAACTTAATCATATAGGCAGAGTTCCACTTTGAGTGATAGGGGTAGAGTTTCTGCAACTCCGTGGGCCTTCTGCGATCCTTTACCACTTTCCCCTCATAGCGTTGGCCATTGGATTCGAGATAGACCTTCCAAATCGAATTTTTGTCAGTAAAGTTATCATCTTTGCGATTTGGAGTGAAAAAACTCATGAACACTTTGGTCTCTGAAGAAGAGTTTTGTTCTACTTTTTCTCTTTCGGATAAAAGTTTAGGAGTCGACCACTTATAGAAGCTCGCTTTTTGTCCGATGATCGATTCATAAGTCGGGGTATTGAGTAGTGTCGCTTTGAAGGCGAAGCGATTGTAAAACCCAGAGTTAATTTCATCTCCGCCACTGAATTGATTAATCAACTCTTTGTGCCGATTGTATTCGGGACGGTCCTCGGGAACATCTGGGTTACTACAAGAAATGAGAACTAAGCTAACTAAAAAAATGAGTCGTTTCATGAGAACCTCTTTTTGAGAAAGTTCGTATAATCCCGGTAGACTTCATCACGATTAAGGTCATTAAAGATTTCGTGATAACTCTCTTCATATATTTTTAGATTTTTATCTTGAAGACTGAGTTTGTGGAAATAAGCTTCTGAAGCACTTCGGCTCACGATTTTGTCGACGCCAGCTAACTGAAAATAACAAGGGCAGGTCACCCGCTTTTCGTGAACACGAACATACTCAATGTTTTGTAGCATTCCAATGTAAATCGGTGCCGAAATTTTTTCGTGTCGAAGGACATCTTTCGGATACGAAGCAATAATCTCGGGGTCGCGACTGAGGTCAACAAAGTTCAATTCATTGTTCATTGTTAATTTAGGGAGATAGCGAGCCATAAATTTAGAGGCAAGGTCTTTTAGCTTTGGAACCTCAACGGATATTCCCAAGAGGGGCGAACTAAAGGTGGCAAAATCAAAAGGATGGTCGGGAAAATCTATTAAGTATCGAAGTGCTATGAGTCCACCCATGGAATGGCTACCGAGAATTAATGGTTTCTTATCCAGTCCTTCTTTTTCGATATTTTTTACGAAGCAATGAAAGTCTTCAACGTAGTCAACAAAGTCGCGAACATACCCTCGAGGGCCAGGTGAACGCCCATGGCCTTGAAGGTCTAAGGCGTGAACGTGGAAGCCAAGATCTTTAATACCTTCGGCAAAGCGGTCATAGCAATCGCTGTGTTCAGCATAGCCGTGAATAAAAAGAATAGTACCTTTGTCCTGTTCGTTTTCCCAGCTTTGATAAAAGAGATTCTGGCCGAGACTGCCTTTGAAGTGGTTTTCGGAGCGTTTTAACATGTTTTTTATTTTCGGGTTTTCAGTTTTTGGGGTCAAGGATTGTTCCATACAAGAATGAATATATACTATAGAGACCATGGGTAAATCATTACTTGTATTTTTATTGCTTCTCTTCACCAGTTTAGGTCTCCACGCCAAGGAGGCACCTTGGAACTTGGAGTATGGTCTGATGATGGGGACTTTTCTGCCTGATCAAATAAAAGACGTCACTGAGATCCAACCTTTTTGGGGTGGGCGTTTTGCTTGGCCTACGACGGGTCGAGCCTCCTTAGAGCTGCGCGCCACGAATTCAACGGCAAAGGGAGTGCAGTACAATGTGGCCTCCGTTTCTTTTCGCTCAGAACTACCATCCCAACTAATGGATTTACTCGTTTACGGTGGCCTCGATGGTCATTATTTTTCGACTCCCAATAGAGAGAGTTTTGTCTTTGTTGGTGGCGTCCATGTTGGAGCGGGGCTAACAACTCTTGTTGGTGATATTCTTTACTTCAGAACAGATATGAGATTTGCCTTTAATCCGGGGGCTTCGCTTTATATCGGCTTTGGTTTCGTTGTTCGGGAATTTTAAACTGAAAAAAGAAGCTTTTTGATATTTATTAAAATCAAAAGTTCATATGAAACGTGTCGTAATAGAGGCGCTCAATTTCTGTTCTTGAAGATAGAAATGTTTCTCGAGCTGATTCCGAATCTGTCTTTTGCTGGGGATAGTCCAAATTGTAGTGAGTGCCTCTTGATTCGTGGCGCATTCGCGCAGCTTGAACAGTGAGGTCGGCAACCAGGGCCAAGTTCCTTAACTCAACAAAGTCTTTGTCGAGATGAAAGGAGCGAAAATGGTATTCAACTTCTTGGCGAATGTATTTTAGGCGAATTTGTGCTCGCGTGAGTCTTTCATTTGAGCGAACAATTCCCACATAATTCCACATCAAGCGTCGAACTTCATCCCAAAGGTGACCAATGAGCATTTTTTCGTCCTCATCAGTTGATTCGACTTCTCGCCATTTAGGAATATTTTTGATTTCGATTTTACTCGGTTCATCAGCTTTTGTTGCCAGGTATTGAGCAGACTCATGGGCGGTTACTAGACACTCCAAGAGAGAATTACTGGCAAGGCGATTAGCTCCATGAAGACCCGTGCACGCTGTTTCACCCACGGCAAAAAGACCTTCGATATCAGTTCGTCCATACTGATCCACTAAAATGCCGCCACACTGGTAATGGGCCGCGGGAACGACGGGAACAGCTTGTTTCGTCATATCGTAACCAAATTCAAGACACTTTTCGTAAATTTTTGGAAACTTACTGATGATCATGTCTCTATCTTGATGACTGATGTCCAAGTAAACACATTCGTCGCCCGTTCTTTTCATTTCTGCATCGATTGCTCGAGCAACAATATCTCTAGGGGCGAGTTCTCCTCTTTCATCATGCTTGAGAACAAACCGTTCTCCTTTTGAATTGAGAAGATGTCCCCCTTCACCGCGAACGGCTTCGGAAATAAGAAAATTTCTCGCAAGAGGATGATAAAGGCAGGTCGGATGAAATTGAGTAAACTCTAAATTGGCAATTCGAGCACCCGCACGGTAGGCCATGGCCATGCCATCTCCAGTAGCTCCTCCCCAGTTCGAGGTATAGAGGTAAACTTTTCCTGCGCCACCTGTTGCTAACATAGTGAAGTTGGCAAAAAGGGTGCTGACTTCTTTAGTTTTCGAATTGTAGATATAAGCGCCTTGGCAGGTCCTAGGGCCTGCTGACTCGGGCTTTGTTTCGTGATTGGTTACCAGGTCGAGAGCAATGGTGTTTTCTAAAATTTCAATATTGGGGTGGGCCATTGCCGTTTTCAAAAGAGCTTGGTGAATAGCTCGGCCAGTTTGATCTTGTACGTGTAATATTCGGCGTTTAGAGTGTCCGCCCTCTTTGTTGAGATCGGGGCCGAGGGTGTTGCCGTATGCGTCAAACTGAACTCCCCAGGAAATCAAATCCTGGATGCGTTCCGGCCCGGATTCCACCATCCTTTGCACGACTTCCGGGCGACAGAGTCCTGCTCCCGCTTTGAGGGTATCTTGGATGTGTTGATCGAAGCTATCAACCTCAGAAATAACTGCGGCAATTCCCCCTTGGGCCATACTCGTATTTGTTTGATCAAGTTCGCTCTTAGAAACGATTAAAACCTTAAAATTTTCTGCTGATTTAAGGGCAAAAGCGAGGCCTGCGAGGCCAGATCCAATAACGAGCACTTCAGTTTGTTTCATGGGCCTAGTGTATATCCGTTTGCTGGTTGGATGTCACCCTTCAAACCTAGACCATTGCAGCCGGTCCTTGATCTCGTCCTGGTCCTAAAACATAATAATGACGTAGGTTTAGAGGAGAATCCCAGATCGTGAAATTACATTGGAAATTAGTTCTAATTCCTTGCCTCAGTTTGGCCATAGTTCTGCTCACTTTGGCGTGGAGAACAGAGCAACTCATCCTCAATGATAAGACTCAATTTTCTTTGGATGCGGCAGAAAAACAATTGAACCCTTTAAAGAGAGTGATTTCTGATCGAGTGGCGTCAGCCTTGATTACATTACAGCGAGCCGCACTTTCCAAAGAAGCGGCCGAGGGAACTGCTACTCTCCCTTTTTTTGGCGACTTTCAAGCCATCAGTCTTTTTGCTGTTGATGAAAGTAATCGATGGTCTCCGCAATGGACTCTTAAAGAAAAATCGTCACGGGCACTGAAGTGGCCCGAAGGTTTAATAAAAAAATTTGGCGAATCCTTGCCTTTTGCCAAAGTAAAGAAGAACGAAGTTTATTGGGAGAGAGTTGCAACCAGTCCTGCGGATTCCTATTTTATGCTGGCAACTCGATCAACAATAAAAATTCAACGTCAATTGTCTCCCGGTCAGGGCGAAGATATGGAGAGTCTTCCCGAGCAAGCTATGAGCGAGAGTCGTGAAGTCATCATGCTTGGAGTTTTTAAAAAGAACTGGATCCAAGATTTTGTAAATGATTACCGAGGTAGTTACGAGGAAGTTGTCGTTTTCAATGAGGTGGGAAGAGCCCAAGCACACACGAGCATTAGTTTGATTGGCAAGGATTTAAGTGCCAGCAAAATTGTTAAAGACTCCATTGCCAATAAAAGTCTCAACCAGCCACGAGAATATTCTGACGAAAAAGGAGATCGGTTCTTTGGAATCACCGATCGAATTCCTCTGACCAATTTGTATACTTCCATTGCCTTGCCGCGAGAGTTTATTTTTAGAGTCAACAACGCCTATCGTGAAACTCTGTTTGCGGTTGGTACTGGGGCTCTCATCATCGTTTTTATTTTTGTTTTTCTTATCGGGCAAAACTTCTCGATGCGCGCAAAGGCTCTAACACGCTTTGTTGGCGAGTTGGCTGAGGGGAATTATGACCTACAGCTCATACCAAAATCAAAAGACGAGTTAGGTCTTCTCGGAGTGGCAATTGCTAAACTTCAGTCGGTTCTCGTGACCCAAAAAAATCGAGGACCTTCAACAGATGATTATCAGTCGGAGCGAATGGCTGCCTATTCTCAGTTGGGTAAGGGTATTGTTGGAACGATCAAAGAACCACTTATGACAATTCTGGGTCACGCCCAGATGGCTCGATCGAAAGCTCCTGACGAAACTAAAGATCACTACGTGGTGATTGAAAGAGAAGTGAGAAGGGCAAAGTCGATCATTGAAAAACTCGGTCGTTTTGTTGGACTCGACCAGGTAGAGCATACAGAGTTAAACCTAGGGCCAATACTCAACAGCACTTTGCAAAACCTCTCATCTGAGATGGAAGAGCATGGTGTGAGCCTTCTTAAGTCGATCAACGAAGTCGAAGCCATCGTTGGGCATGAAAACCAAGTGCGAACAATTATCAATTCAGTTTGTATGAATGCCGCTGAAGCTATGAAGGTTTCTGAGACGAAAGAAATTCGGGTGGGCTTGTCGCAGAGGGACTCTTATATTCGACTGTCTTTTGAAGATACCGGCCCTGGAATGAGCGAAGAAGATAAGGCGCGACTCTTTGAACCTTTTTACTCGAAAAAAGAAGAAGATGAGAATTTGGGGTTGGGAATGGCCTTGGTCTTGGGAATCGTCAATGAGCACGGAGCGAAAATCTCTGTTCATTCAGAGCAAGGGCAAGGAACTCAAATATTTATCGATTTTCCTTCGGCGACAATGAAAAATAGTGTTGCACCTTCTGTTTTGAATCACAATTTAGATATGCCGGCGAAAGATTTTCCTAAGGAGTTGTCGGGAGCCCAGGCTTTGGATGGTCAGGATGCCGAACAACTCCCCGTAGCGCCAGAGGTCGATGAAATTACTTTCGTGGGTGAAGAGCAGAGCTTTGTCGAAGCCCCTAATGAGGAAGTGGATTCGCTCGAGGGGGCATCAGAGGCTCGCGAAGAAAATGATTCCGCTGAACCCCAGGGGGAGTCAAATATCGTTCAGTTTGAAAATTACTCGAAACCTGCCACTGGCAATGAGGGTGAAGAAAAGGTTGAGCTCGAATTAGAAGACGACGAACGACCGACAAACCTTGAGTTAGAACCAAGTGAAATCCCTGAAGAATCCTTAGAGGCATTGGAAGCGGAAGAACTTCAAGAGGATAGCCTAGGTGAAGAACAAAGTGAAGACGATGACGAAGGTGTAGGTGAAGGTGAACGTGCCGGTGAAAGAAAAGGTGAGACGGAAGAACTGGAGTCCATCAGTCTAGAGGACATTCCATCTGAGTCCATTGAGGAGAGCGATTTAGAAAGTGAAGAACAATTCGAAGCTCATGCCGAGAATCCGGACCCAGAGCCAATTGAAGAGCAAACCATAGAACAAAATGAGGCTCAAGGCAGTGAAGGAGCCGATCCCTTGTCCGAAGAGAGTGAGATCTTTACTGTCTCCGTCGAACGAAGCGAAGTGGGGCCCGAGTCGTCCCCCATTCATCAATTAGAGCAGATTGATGAGATGGTTGAAGGTGATTCAGACTTTGTTAGTCCCAGTTTAAAAAAGTTCGAAGATGAAATAGAAGAGGCTTTAGAGCGGGGCGGAACGGCTGAATTTGAAATTAATGAGAGCGAACCGACTTCTGATCACATCGAGACTGATATCTCTGACTTGGATGAATTAGAGAGCCAGGAATCGAGTAGTACTATCGTGGCTTCTAGTAGTATTTTGGAGCAATTGAATCGCAAGGTTGCTGAACCTCCGCGAGTCGATGAGGTTTCTGATGAAGAGAGTGACCCTTTTTACCCTTCGAGCCCAAGTATTTCTTTAGATGAGCTCAATGACATTGAAGATCGTTCTCACTTGCCCAAGAAACCAAGTTCTCCACCAAAAAGTTATTTGCAGGAGAATGAGAAAAAAGAAGAAGTTTCCTTATCAGAAGCTGATGGTGATCAGGTTGAAGACAAGGAAGAGTCGGCAGAGACACTGGCTCAAGAGGAGAGGCTAACTCGTTCGCAATTAAAGAGTCGTCGCAACTCGAAATTAAAGGTGCGCAGACCAAAGAGAAAATGAGGCTGAATGAAAGTTGCTGACTACAGGTCAGAAATTTTAATATACCTTCTGAACCCAGATTATACGCAAGCACAGGCGCAGACAGGGGTGATGACTAGTGTTGGATACCAGGCCCGGTTTTTTCCGACCGTCGACTTGTTTTTTCAGGCTTGTAATACTGAGCCGCCCCATCTTGTACTTATTGATGCCGATGTTTTCAATGATGATATCGAGGACTTTTACCACCAGATAAAGAACGTTTCCGAAGAAATCCTTATTTGTCTCTTTACGAGTACTAAAAACATGCTTAATACCCTGCAGTTTATTAGTCAGGGATTTGCCTATGATTACATTATGACACCTATGGTTTCGTCTTTGGACTTGATACAGAAACTTGATAGAGCGACGGAGCTCTTGTTGATTGGTTACGAAAACGAAGAGCTTCTCGAGGAGCTTGAAGGTAAGAACTTCAAAGAGGTCGTCGAATCCATAGCTTCTACAGAGATCGAACCCCAAGAGGCATCTGAGGAAATCGAACCGGAACAGGAATTAGACTACGATCCGGTATTTGAATTTCTACAAGAGGTTAAGCTGATTAGAGATAAAGACATTATTATTCAGCGATATATGGAGAAACTGAGTACCTCTTTGAACATGACTCCTATTATTTTTTTAAAGTACTTACCGAATCAGCTTGCCCTGGGGCTGAAGCACAGTGTTTTTGTGCCCAATATAAATCTCCAGGGAATTGGTCTTCAATTGCGAGGAGTTCCTCCCAATTTGATTCCTCGCCATTTAGAGAATCCTAATGAACTCCCTCAGCTTCATGCCATGATGAAAAAAGTTTTTAACAAAGAAAGTTTTTTCTCGACCCCCTT
>JAUHWN010000185.1 GCA_030424665.1 Bdellovibrionia bacterium
AGAGCTCGGTGAAAACCTCGGAACTGTAATTCGAATAGATAGTTGGTATCGCGACCTTGTGGCGGGACCAGGGTTTCAGAATGTCGAAGAGGTCACAGGGGAGTATTACAGCTCTGATTTTGGTGCCCATTATATTTTTCGAGAGGACGGTTTCGGAGGACTTCGTTTCGCAGAAAACGAAGAGAATTACCAGGGATTTTCTTGGGTATGGAATTATGACGGAGAAGTGGTTCGAACGGATCGATACATGAGTAAGTCTAATGACAATACTGGATTGGGTACGGAAGAAGAGCTTAAGACATGCCTTTCAGATAAGTCTGCTTGTCACCACATCGATTCCCGTAGCTATCGTTTAATACAAGTGAATCGCAGAGGTTTATTAAGAAATAAAAGAGAATATGTGTTTCTCAGAATTATGCGCCGACCTTCTGTGCTAAATTCGGCTCCGATGATGAATATCCAGAGCTGGATTAAGGAATAACATCCAAGCCATCATGACAATTGTCTGAGGCTTGACTGACTATTGTGCTTTCATTAAGGCTGCCCCATTATTTTTCTGGGCAGCCTTTTTTTTTGCATAAAAAACCTTTGTATTTACAGTAGGTTACGATTCTGCTCTCCCGCGCTGAAATGACTGCAATGGCACTCTTCTTGAACTCTTTGAGGCTAATTGTTTAACCATTATGTCAGCTCTGGAAGTGTTTTTGGAGCAGAATTGGTCCTCGATGAAAAGATCTAAAATCCTCATTTTGTTTATTATTTTTGTAGCTGTTGTCGGTCACTTTTTAAAACTCGTCATCGATGCCGGTTTGTTTTCGAATCTCGAAAAAGTGGGTCTCACAAATTGTGAGCTTGAGACAGGGATTCAAGGGGCAGAAGACATAGAAAAAATGGGACCATACCTGTTTATTTCGAGTAATTGGCACCAGCCCCTATTTAATGATCCTAATCAAAGTGGAGCACTTTTTTATAAGAATCTTGAGTCAGAAAAACAAGAGACTGTAAAACTAGAGGTAGATCTACCCAGAAGTTTTAAACCCCACGGAATCGAAGTATTTAGAATTGATGATAAAACCATTCGTCTTTTTGTGGTCAATCATTCAAATCAAGGTGACTTTATCGAGATCTTTGATTTTGTAGACGAAAAATTAAGTCTTGTTAAGTCACTTTCCCACCCAGACCTCTTTAATGCCAATGATATCGGCGCGCTCGATGGGGATCGTTTCTTTGTTTCGATTGATCATGGTTATCAAAGTCATCTCGGAAAACTATTCGAAGATCTTTCTCGTTTTGGCAGGGGGTATCTAATGGCCTACGACGGAAAGAAATTTAAAAAACTTAATGGTCACTATGCCTTCCCCAATGGCATTGAAATCGTGGGTGATCAGATCCTAGTTGCCCTTATGCTTGAGCGTAGTATTTTGTCGGCAACAATTGAAGTCAACAGTATGAGTCTCATAGAAATTGAGAAAAATTTTATCGGTTTCGGTCCAGACAATATTAATTGGGACTCTGATAGAAGCAAGTTGTACGCGGGAACACACCCCAAAGTACTCAATCTCTTGTTACATAGCAAAGATGCCAATAAAAATTCCCCCTCCCAAGTATTAGAAATCAATATTCACAAAAATTATGAGTCAAAAGTTTTTTACTCTAATGACGGAAAGCCTCTTTCGGCCATTAGTGTTTGTTTACTCTATAGTGATCAGTTTTACATGGGTTCTATCTATAACGATGGAATCTTAAAGTGTTCCATAAAAAATGACGGGGAGCCTGAGTGAAATATTTTTTTGAGCTCCCAATTAAAAAACCAAAACTGGTCTTATTTAGTTTTTTATTTATAGGTCTATTTTTTGCCACAAATGCTCTCTTTGTTCAGCAAGCAGCTGACGTGAGTCAGTTGGTCGATCCTCACAGCCGAGTGCGTCTCCAGAACTTGAAAATGGAGTCAATCTTTGGAAACTCAAAGTTAGTTTTAATACGCGTGACCAATGCCTTCAATCAAGAGTCCCTGGGAAAGATTAAAGCCTTTGTGGACTTCCTTGGTCAGGATGAAGACCTAATTAAAGTAACTAGCATATATTCTGAAAAGTTTCTCAAAAATACAGGATCTGGTTTTGATGTCAGTGATTTGGCGGCAGAGGTTCCAAAGACGGAAGAAGAAATTGCAGAACTCAAAAGGAAACTCCTTGAGAAGGATATTTATAGCGGTAATTTGATCGGTCTTGATAAAGATTCTCTCAATTTGGTTATCGAGTTTTCAAAAGAACTCAATGAGGAACAAATGAAGCAAAGGGTAGATACTGCCCTTGAAAAGGTAGATACCGACGAATCCTGGTCTGTCAGTGGATATGCGATGATTAACGCAACTTTTAAAAACATGATGGATAGAGACCTAGAGGTGCTGATCCCATTAGTTTTTCTAGTCATTGGATTAATTCTCTTGGTCAGTTTTAAGAGTTTAGAAGGGATTGTCTTTCCGATTCTCTCCATTATATTTTCAATTTTAGTAGCCGTTGGTGCCATGCCCTTGCTTGGAGCTAACCTGAATATAGTTTCAAACGCTATTCCCATAATCCTCATTGCAGTTGGTACTTCCTATGGAATTCACTACCTCACCCAGTTTTACATAGAAAAAAATAATTATCCGAGTGAATCTAAGGAATCTCTTATTTCTAAAACATCTAACCATATCGCGCCGACGATTTTGCTAACAGCATTGACAACCATGGCGGGATTTTTGTCCAATTTAGCAAGTCCAGTAAAAACGATCAGCGAATTTGGGGTAATTACTGCCTTTGGTGTCATCGCCGCTGCTTTCTCGGCCTTTGTAATGATTCCTGCGTTTTTGCGACTTTTTCACAAAATAAAAACTGATGAGCCCATTGAACGGACTCCAGTTGGGGTTCATAAAGTTAAGGCCTTTTCAAAGGTAGATGGAGTTATTAATAAATTCTTAGAAGTTAATAACTCTACCGTCCAAAGAAGGCCCATTGGAATATTGTTACTCTTTGTTTTTGTCGTTGCATTAACACCGGTTTTTATAAAAGATATCACTACAGACTACAGGATTCTTGGATACTTTAGTCCCGACTCTCAAGTTGTTACTGATGCCCGCTCAATCTCTAAGAGCTTTGGTGGGGTTCTTGACTTTAATGTTGTTGTCGATGCTAAGGAAAGGGACGCTGGAGCGAAAGCTAGGGTTTTAATCGCTCTTCAAAATTTAAGTGATCGACTTAAGAAGCGAATCCCTGAACTCGTTATATCGACTAGTCTCGGTGATTACGTAAAGATGATGGGAGAAGCTTACAATGGAAGTAAAGAGTATTATCGTATTCCTGAAGATGATGTAGAGATCCTCCAATATCTTGATGTTTATTCCTGGTCTGGAAATCTGCAACAAGATTTACGGTATGTCACCGACCAAGACTTCCGCTTCGTAAGGCTACTGGGGCGGTTTCAGCTTGAAGAGTTGCCAGATGGAAGTTTTCGAGAGAAGCCAATTCAGCATTACGAAGAAATTATTACCGATGAAATTCAGCAGCTTAAAAACGATATTGGTGAGAGCTCCCAGGTCTATTTTTACGGAGATATTCCTCTTTGGAGTACAACTTTATCCGAAGTCGTAGAAGGGCAAATTCAATCTATATTTCTTGCCTTGCTTGTTGTATTTTTAATTGCCCTTCCGGTTCTTCGCTCGGCTATTCTTTGTTTTGTAGCCTTGACACCAATTGTCGTTTCGATCTTAGTGATCTTTGCTGCTATGGGGCTATTAGGAATTCAACTCGATATTGCTACTAGCCTCGTTTCGGCTATGTCTATCGGTATTGGGATCGATGACTCTTTACACTTTTTATTGTCTTTCAAGAAGTACCAACATAAGCATCGGGATGTTAAAAAGGCCATTGAGTTGACCTTTAAATCGACCGGAAAGGCGATACTATTTACTACCATAGCGCTCGTTCTCGGCTACTCGGTACTGCAGTTTTCTGTGTTTAGCCCGATTCGAAGCTTTGGATTTCTCAACGTGATGGCCATTAGTGTGGCGACTGTGACTACGCTTCTCGCTATTCCAGCAATTCTTTTGCTCATAGCCCCCTACCTCAATAAATCTAATAAGAAGGAGATATAATCAATGAAATCACTTTTTTCTTTCATGTTCGTATTCATGTTAATTGGCTCTGCCACTGCGGAGTCCCAGTTTTCATCCCTTGCGGGCGCAATAAATAAAAAAGCAAGTGGCCGCCAGATAATGAAGCGGGTTCAGGATCGAGATACTGGTAAAGATAGTCAGAGTCTTATGACAATGGATCTGATGGTGCGAGGGCGTGCCGAGACTAGGGAATTTGTTTTGTTTAGAAAAGAGCAGGGGCCCGAGTCAAAAGTACTTATTAAATTCAAAGGGCCAAATACCATGAAAAATACCGGTCTTTTACTTCATTCAAATAAAAAGTCAGATGATCAAATGTGGTTGTATTTGAGTCGAGCGGCTAAAAAGGAACCTAGAAAAATTTCTACGAATAACAAGGGAAACTCTTTTGTTGGATCTGACTTCTACTTCACTGACTTCGAAGACCGACCTCTGGACAGCTACAAGCACAAGTTTCTTGGTAAAAAGAAACTGGGAAAAAAGTCTCTACTCGTAGTAGAGTCGGTTGCTAAATCGAAAGATGAAGTGTATTCAAAAATTATCTCTTGGGTTGATCCGACCTCCTATGTCGCCCTTAAGGTCGAAATGTTTAAAGGTAAAAAGAAAATTAAGGAGTTTAGGGTCAAAGATCTTGCAAAGGTCAATGGAATTTGGACCATTCAAGCCTCAGAAATGGCAGACCTTGTTAGAAAGAAAAAGACCAGTTTAAAATTGCAAAAAGTAAAGTATAATTCAGGTGTTTCTCAGGAGTTATTTTCTTTTGAAAAATTGACTGCTGAAATGTAGTTTTAGTAGTTAAATAACTTTAAATAACTATAGATGAATTTAATTGAATGTTATTAATAAAGTGAAATGAATGAAATTTCTCCTAGCTGCCTTCTTTGTTATATCAACAGCGACTCAGTCTCTCGGGGCTGAGTTTGAAGCGAGTATTGAGCCGGTCCTTAGCGGGCAGGGTGAGTTTGCGGACTGGATCGGTAGTCGTGGTGAAATTAAGCTTCGACAGAAGTTCATGGAGAAGAAGGACGATTTTGGTTTATCTCTTTCTGAAAGTAGCGACCTTCGCCTCCATTTACGACTCGATACCTATTTTAATGAAGAGGACTTCTTTTTAACCGCTAGAGATGTTGGTGTTAATTTTATACCTGTTCAGGGTCTGAAGTTTTTTATTGGATCTAAAATCGTTATTTGGGGTAAGGCTGACCAGCTCAATCCTCTCGATGTTTGGAACGCAGAGGATTATAAATTCTTTCTCTTTGATGACAAAGAAGATCGGAAAATCCCCAGGCCCATGATTCAGGTCGAATACAAAAAGGGCGATATCAAACTCGATTTGATTGCGGCGCCGTGGTTGGCTAGTTCGGACCATCGCTTTCCTAGTGTAGACTCGGTTTGGTGCGCTCAGGACTGTCTCGGTACAAATGGCAAGTTTATAGAACAAAATCTTCAGGGAGGAGGTTTGTTTACCGAGCTCTATACACCTGATGATTCGGAAAGACTCTCGTTCTGGGAGGCCGGGGCGCGTTTAAGTTTTCGAATCAAACGCTTGGACGCTTCAGTCATGGCTTTTACGGGATTTGATCGTATGCCTTATTATCAGTTGATGTCGCAAAGTCCCGTTAATGTTCTCATCAAAAGAAACCAAAACAGAATTTATGCAGTTGGTGGCGATGGTGCATTTAATATCGAGGGGTTTGGATTTAGGGGAGAGCTGAAGTATGTATACGGTCGCATATATCCTATTTCTCCGACTTCGACAGGTTTTCTCTCTGACCCCGAAGGTGCCTTAGAGGTTCCAGAGATTGAGTATGTTTTAGGGGTGGATCGCCTTTTTGGAAAATTCTACGCGAACCTTCAGTTCTTTCAAATTATAGAAACGGATCGTTCGAATTCTGAGGACGTGACTTTTAGTCAACTCAGAGATCTTTTAACTCTTACCTTACAATACCCTCAGGACCCAGAAGTATTTAGTGTCAATCTCAATACAGCTCTTGATGTTTATGATCAAACATTTATGGTACATCCTTATTTTCGTTGGAAACATCGGCACAATTGGAACACTAAGCTCGGTCTGTTCTTGTTTGCTGAAGAAGACTCTGTGGCGACAAGTTTTGGTGACTACGAACCGATCACAGCCTACTTGAGAAGCCGATATCAGTTTTAAAATTAGAAATTATTTGCTACTATATTCTTTAGTTCCTGGAGGATGGTGATAAGGTACTTAGTGTTTATTCTAGTTTTTTTGGGGGCTATCGATCCACTCGTCGCTTTAGAGAATCGAACTTCATCCTGGCTCAGCAGCTCCTATAGCACTATGTTTACAGATGATTGGGGCGCTAAGTTCGGCCTAGAGGTCCGATATAGTTTTGACGACAGTGAAGTAGCAAGGACAAAGCTAAAATCAATGGCAGCCAAAAAAATCAGTGATGGTCATACTCTGGGCATTGGTCTTCAGTATGCTAAAGAAGGCAATAAAAATGAAGGTCGAGTCGTTGTCCAGTCTAAGTTAGATTACTTGAACTTTGAAGAGCACAAACTTTTTCATCGAATTCGAGTCGAAAGCCGTTTTTTTTCAACTCCCAATTATGAGTCCATTCGAGGGCGATATGCCCTTGGTTATGACTACCTAATAAGTGACACTCTCACTCTTCTTGTATGGGATGAATTGTTTCTTACACTAGTAGATAGTAGGTATAGAGACTTTCGCTTTGTCGACAAAAACAGGTTTATGCTGGGGCTAAGGGTGAAGCGTTCCCATTATTCAATGAGAATTGCCTATATGAATCAATTAGAGTTCGACTCTAATAGGGTGAGTGAGCACATAGCGGTTTTTCAATTGGACTTTTAGT
>JAUHWN010000021.1 GCA_030424665.1 Bdellovibrionia bacterium
GTGGATACACTTTTGAGTTGAGGCCTTTGAAAAAGTGGTATTACAACGGGTGCAAATGAACCGTTGGATGAATTTATAGTCGGACTTCCGTTTGAAAAATCCGTGTTTTCGAATTTCGCTGTGTTGGCGGGGGCATTTCGGGCAGTATCTCTTCACGGATTAGAGATACTGCATTTAGGATACCAGCTGGCTTGATAGAGACTCACACATTAAACTGGGTCAGTTTTCACAGCCCAAACTGAGCGATTTAAACCGGACTCGACCCCTTACAAGCAGTTCATTATTTTGTTCTGTACACGCATCGGGCCCCAGTAAATCAAATTGAACTTTATAAGACTCAGGGCACTTCTCTGTTTGAATATCAAAACTCTTCAATACGCCCTGAGGATTATTAGACTCAGATTCATCAATAACTTTGTACTTAATGGAGTGACTTCCCTGGCTGGTTGCGATTTTGAAAAGTGCCAAGTCCAGGCAATAGTTCCCAGTTACAGTTCGTCGAGTGGGGACAAATCCCACCTGAGACACTTCCACTTCACTCAACTCTTCGGGAGCCAATTCATCAATTTGTCGCCATTGGGGAGCTTCAAGAGACCTATAACCTCGATCTACAACCCAGCCATAGCCCCAACGCCAGGTCGATGGAAGTCCTGGCACTCCACCAACCGTAACTCCGGCTTCCATAAGGTTGCCCAAGGGTTCCAATCCCTTTTCTTGGACGCATTCATTTAAGGCCCTGTCAGAGGCCGCCCTTTCCTCTTTGGTCCCACCCATCCAATAGGCTAAATCATGGGCCTTGCAGCAGATGGTCCAATCAACCTTTCCGAACGAGTCAGGAAACTTACTACATCCATCGGTTTTGAAGGGAAGGAGTTCGTTTTCGAAAATTTTGAACTCACTCTGGTTCGCACTTGAAAGCATAGGAAAAAAAAGTAGAGCTAAGAAAACTATCTTCATTATTAAATCTCACCTTCTGATCAAAATAAATCGCCTAAAGGGATCCCATCACTCGGGGCTGAGTAAAGAGGCCCCCCAATAATATCCTAAGTTATTATCACGATCCATTTCTGCTAATTTTTCCATGTCCATTAAGGAAAGAGTTCCCATCAAGACATCGGCAATATAATTAGTTAAATTGAAATTAAGGTCTGGCTTATCGTGATGAACCCAATGAACTCCCCTGAGAATTTCGGACAATTTGCTGCTCAAAACCCTTTTGACTAAAGGTTTACCGACCAGGATTCGATCGAGCTCTTGCTGTTTTAAGTGCGAATACTCGTGAAAGGTCAATAGACCATATGAATCGGGTCTTAAAGTTCCCCCTTCTTCATAACGCTTATTGTGATCTTCATTGCTGAATAAACCGATTGGATAAAAATACCCTGGGCCTAATACAAGTCCAAGATGGACGGGGTCTACTCCAATTGTCAATCCAATGACAGTTAACATGATAAATGGACTAATTAATGTTGTATACTGAGAGGCAGAAATCGCGTATCCATATCCATTTTTTTTCATCCTATCTAAAAATTTTTGCCCCGCCCTTTTCAGAATTACAGAATCAGACTTCAACATTTCATCACGATTTTGAAACTGAACTGCATCATCCTCCCTAAAGCTGAAAGCACCGTGATGAACTCCCTTGTGATTAAATGCGGTCAATTTAATTGATTTGTAGAATCCCGTTTTCACTGCCATTCGAATTTTTTGTAGTGAGTTCAGAAATTTTTCGGAAGCATGAGCCAAATATCGATGAAACCAGTTCTCAGCGAGAGACTGAAGAACTAGGCCAGAAATCCCCAAGCCAATTGCTTCTCCGCCGGTTAAAGTCATAGCCATTGCAGTTACAATCATAGTCGTAATAAATTTTTTATATTCAGCATTTGTGGATATCAACTGGTGAAAAATACTATTTAACGTGGAGGTTCCATCACTTTTGTACTCATTAAAGCTTGTCTGATAAAACATAAGGACTTTGTTTGGCTGTCCATCAAGTAACTTTCTAGGAAGCCGGTTCCCCAGATGGTCAATAGAGACATCCTCTCCTGTCAAATGGCTCCAACTTTTTTTCAAAAGGATCGATACTTTGTTAAGGAGTTCTTGTCGGTCCGTATTCTCTATTGCGATACCCAGGTAATCTGGATTTCTAAACAAAAATGACAAAGCCGAATGTTCCGCCACATTTAAAGAATCTGTCTTTTGCTCCAGTCGATGTATCCATTCATTGAGCAATGTAAGTTCAGCATCTTCGTTTAATACAAGATTAAAAATCGCCTTAATTGCCTCTTCCTCTGCAAGTGCTAATTGGTTTTGCATAGATCTTAACTTAAGGTCTGATTGGTAATTTGAAGACAATTTGTAGATCTGAAATTCACAAATCGGCATCGCATTGATAGCAATGGGGAATAGAAACGACAAAATAATTGAAGAAATTAGACTTCTCATTAACATTAAACAACTCCGAGCCAGCAGATAGATCTAGAGAGTCTTAGAACCTCAAAAATTGAGCAGGAAGACTCACCTGACCGACAACCTTTAACTTCGTAGCTATTGAGAGCAATTAGCAGACCAAAATGTCAATTTGATTAGAGAGGCCTTCATCTAAAATATGAAGGCCTTTGCTATGATTTATTATTCAACGGTTACAGACTTAGCAAGATTTCGAGGCTGGTCAACGTCGTGTCCGAGGGCATCGGCCACATGATAGGCGAGAAGTTGCACTGGTATGGCCTCAAGAATTGGATTCACACTCCAGTGAGCTTTCGGCAATGAAAGATAGTGTTCTGACATTTCCTTCAACTCAGTATTTTCTCCCGTACCTAAAGAGATTACGACGCCACCTCGTGCCTTAGCTTCTTGCAGATTACTCACTGACTTTTCGTAGTGTTTATCCGACGGGACCATCATCATAACAATCATTCGGTCATCGATGAGAGCGAGGGGGCCGTGCTTCATCTCGCCGGCGGCATAACCTTCAGCATGCATGTATGCGAGCTCTTTTAGTTTGAGAGCTCCTTCCATGGCAATCGGGTAATTCACCCCTCTCCCCATATAAAGAAACCCGCGAAAGGTCTTTAAGGTTTTTGCAACCTCTGCAAAAAAGTTATCATAAACTAATACCGATTCCATAAGACTCGGCACTGCTACCAGGCTCTGGGTATATTCTTGCTCTTGAGCTTCGGTGAGCTTACCGCGAACGCGACCAAGAAATACTGAAAACAAATGAAAGACCGAAAGGGTCGACACAAAAGCTTTCGTACTCGCCACGCCAATTTCTACCCCGGCATTCATATAAAGGTGACCATCCGACTCACGGTCGATGGAAGAACGTTTTACATTGCAAATTGAAAGGGTTAAGGCTCCCAACTCTTTCACCTGCCTCAACACTGCGAGGCTATCTGCCGTCTCTCCACTTTGTGAAACGACAATGACTAACGAGTTTTTGGGAATCACAGGGTCACGATAACGAAATTCTGAGGCAATATCCACCTCGACAGGTATTTCCGCAAAACTCTCTAATAGATACTCTCCAACCATGCCGGCGTAAAAACTCGTACCACAGGCGACGATGAAAATCCGCTCAATGCCCGACAACTTTTCAATTGTATTTTTTAAATCGTCTTCGAAATTTAAAGAATCTAGTTTTTCGACCGAGTCGACACCAAAACCAACTCGGTTCAGTGCGACTCGATAATTATTGAGGTCGATATGGGGGTCGATAGCCGCCGCCACTGCCCGAGGTTGTTCAAAAATTTCTTTTAACATGAAATTTTTGTAACCATGTTTTTCCATTTGGTCGGCCGACCAACTTATTTTCACACTCTCTTTTCGAATAGGAAAACCATTTGCCGAAAAGAACTTCACATCGGTTCCATCTACTTCGACGACTTCGTCATCCTCGAGATAAACCACTTCTTGAACGTGATCGAGGATAGCTTGTACATCGCTTGCAATAATCACTTCTTTACGACTCGATCCCACAACCAAGGGTGGTCCCTCTTTAAAAGCGACAAGTTTATTCGGCTGGTCCTCACTGACCGCAACGATCGAGTATGCTCCGCGAATAAGAGGGATTAGGCGCTCAACGGCCTTTCTTAAATCCTTTGTTACCTGGTACTCTTCATTGAGAAGGTGGGCCACTAATTCAGTGTCAGTATCGGAAGCCAACTGGGCTCCCCGACTTTTTAAATCTTCTTTAATCTCATGAAAATTCTCAATAATTCCGTTGTGAACAAGAGTGACAGGCCCAACCTTGTGAGGGTGGGCATTCCGCTCTGACGGCTCACCATGGGTCGCCCAGCGAGTGTGACCTATCCCAATACGCCCTGAGAAACTCTCGTTGCTGAGTTTCTCTTCAAGAGCCGAAAGCTTTCCAGAAGCTCGAACTCTTTTAAAGGTTGTTCCATCGTGAATGGCAACCCCAGCTGAATCATAGCCCCTGTATTCGAGGCGCTTTAAACCTCCCAGAAGAACGTCTTTGGGGTCTTTATCACCTAGGTATCCAACTATTCCACACATGGTTTCTCCTTCAATTTCATCAGGACCGACAAGACACTAGAGGCTAAAGTTATTGAGTCGGTCGATCGGAGGAAGTATCACTTTTTTCAGATGAATTTGCTTCATCTTTACTGTTCTCTTCATCACTTTTTACAGTTTTAACGTAGTTTTCTTTGATGACTTGCTTTCCTCGGGCCACAGCTAAGGCCCCTTCGGGTACATCTTTAGTAATTGTCGATCCCGAGCCAATGACCGCATTATCACCAATGGTCACAGGAGCAATAAACTGCGTATCACTTCCGATAAATGCATTCTTTCCAATCTGTGTGCGATATTTCTTTTTGTCGACAGCATAGTTACATGTGATAGTTCCACAGCCAATATTGGTTCCCTCGCCGATATCTGCATCTCCGATATAGGTGAGATGTCCAGCCTTTGCTTTTTTGCCAAAGGTTGCTTTTTTGACTTCAACAAAGTTTCCGATCTGTGCTTCTTCACCAATTACAGCCTCTGGTCGCAATCGAGCATAAGGCCCAACAATAGCTCCCTTGTGAACTTCGGCTTTTTCGAAATAGCTACCCGCTCGGACTTGGACTCCATCTCCGATTATAGAATCAGTAATGGAGCAATTCGGTTCGACGACACAGTAACTTCCAATTTGCGTAGCTCCTCGCAAGTAGGTTCCCGGGTATAGGACTGTTCCAGGTCCCACACTGACGAAGTCTTCAACGTATGTATTTGCCGGATCGATAACGACGACACCTTCATCCATGAGTTCGCCAATTTTTCGCTTAAATATACTTTTGGTAGCTCGAGCCAATTGCTTTTGCGTGTTCACACCAAATGCAACGCGCGGACTGGCTTTGATAGCAGAGATGGTATATCCCTCTTCAACCGCTCTCGGAATTATGTCTGTTAAGTAAAACTCGCCTTGGGCGTTGTGATTGTCGATTAAAGGTAGCAAGGCATCTAAAACTTCGGCGTGGGCCACATAGATACCCGTATTTACTTCGTTGATTTTTAGTGTCTCCGCTGAAGCATCCGCGACTTCAACAATCGCTTTGAGGTCTCCCATATGACGAACAATTCGTCCCAGTCGGCCGGGGTCTTTAACCACAGATGTAACTACAGAAACATCGGCTTGGTCTGCTTTGAAATCTTCAAAAATTCTCTTGATGTGACCAGGTTCCAAAAGTGGATGGTCGCCATTGATAATGAGGACCATACCCTCAATGGATTCTAAGTCGGCTGACTTTACTGCGTCTGCTGTTCCCAATTGCTTTTCTTGTTTATAGCAGCCAACACCGAGGGGCTCGAGTACCTGCCTGACCAGTTTTTCAGAATATCCAACGACGGCTCTGACTTCCGTGGCACCTGCTTCTTTAGCGCAGTTTACAACTCGTTGAATCATAGGATATCCCGCAACAGGATGGAGAACCTTGGGCAACGGCGATTTCATGCGCGTGCCCTGGCCGGCAGCTAATATAATTGTAGTAAATTCTAACTGTGACATGGAAGCACAGTAAGCTCGACTCGACAACTTGGTCAAGAAGACCTTAAATGTTCCTATGGTAGTTAACACAGTTTTCAAAGATATTTTGTGCCGCTCGAACGAGGGGCGAGAAATTCCATTTTTTAGCTCACATCACCTTCGAGAACTAGAGAGTCTAGCCCCGGTTATGATCCTCGGAGGAATACACGGTGACGAGCCCGAAGGAGTTGAACTCGCCCAAAAATCCTTAGCCTGGCTCCAGTCCGCCACCCAAGCTTCTGAAGATTTAGTTCCCTGGTTTGCCCTGCCCTGCCTCAACCCTGATGGCTATGAAAAAAATCAAAGAGTTAACGGAAGAGGGGTCGACCTCAATCGGAATTACCCCTCTAAAAGCTGGTCCCCTGAGGCTAAAAAGCCACGCTATAACCCAGGCCCTAAACCTGGCAGTGAAATTGAGATTTCTTCACTTTGTGAGATGATCCTGCGCTTGAAACCGCGCCTCATTATCCATTGTCATTCTTGGGAGCCCTGTATTGTCGCCACTGGAAAACCCGCATATACTGACGCGCACCGTCTTGGAGGAAGCTGCGGCTATGAAGTCATCGAACACATTGGGTATGATACACCCGGCAGCCTCAGCGAGTTTGGCTGGCATGACAATCAGATCCCAATCATTTGTATCGAAGAAAAGGAAGGGACTGCCCTTGACCAGGTTTGGCCCCACTTCGAAAATGGGATAAAAGAAATTTTTAGGGATTCTTCTAATAGGCAGGTTGAATGAATGTTATCGCATTTGATTTAGACGACACTCTTTTAGATACGAGTAGCTGTTTGCTTCCCGTAGCCACAGCGGAGAGTTGTCAGGCCATGATGGGAGCCGGTTTGCAATGTTCCCAAGATGAGTGCCAAAAGAAAAGAAAAGAAATTGCTCAAACCGATCCCAGAAAATCTATTTTCGAAAGCTTAGCTCTTGCACTCCAACCTGAGCTTTCTGGAAACAGTCAACTTCTCAACAATATCGTCGAGGCCGGAAAGAGGGCTTTTTACGAAAGAGAAGTGAATGACCCACTAGTTCTTTGCGAGGGCGCTCTCGAAGTTTTACAAGAGTGTTTTAACAAGTACGATTTATTTTTAGTTTCTGCCGGCGACCGTAATACGCAAAATCAAAAAATTGATAATTTGGGAATTCGAAACTTCTTCAAGGACTGCCTTATCGCCGACCCAAAAGAAAATATGAGTAAGCTTGAGTGTTTCCAGACTATTTTAAATATCTACCCAAAGCTCGAACCCAATCAGTTCTTAAGTGTTGGAAACCGCCTCGATACAGATATAGGTCATGCTAAACAATTGGGGTGGAAAACCTGCTACATGAAATATGGTGAATATGTTAACATGACCCCGGTTAATGATTTTGAAAAACCTGATTTTCAAATAAAAGGGATTCACCAATTAACAAAAGTATGTCAACTCTAACTTCCAGCGTCCTGCTTGTAGAACATCCGCAGCCAGAAAATGTGACCTTTGGTTCAGACTTTACCAATTTAAGTGATGCTCTTTCGAATATTGAAAATGGACAATATTCGGTAGTGGCCCTCCCAATTATTGAAAAAAAAATAGATGAACTTTCTCAACTCCTTAGTGGAATTCAAAGAAAAGACCCAGATACATTAAATATTCTAGTTTACGATGGAGCGCCATCTGAAAAAATAATTCAATTAATGGCACTGGGTGAAGTCTACCGGCTCGTCGAATCCTACCATTCAGAGGATTTCGAAAAAGCTGTTCAAGAATCCTTAGAGCAGTACAACCTTAAAAAACAAAACGAGCAGATGCTCAAACTTGTACAAGAACAAAACGAACGATTAACTAAACTTTCACAAGATCTAGAGTCGCGAGTTTCGAAAAGGCAAAAATCTCTTCGACAATCCCAGCAGAGGTTACTCGAAACAAACCAAAGAGTCATTGCCCTCCACAACACCCTCTTGGTGGTCTATCGTTCTAAATCAATTACCGAAATGGAAAACCAAGTCACTGAGGCTCTTAATACTGTTCTTGATTTAAGTTGGATCAAAATTGTTTTTTCACAGGCTCAAGAACAATCTTTGAACCGTATCAACTCTCAACAATTCAGTACCTTGAGGGTCCCACTTTTTAAAAGTAATGACCATATTGGCGCAATCTATTTTGCCCGAAAACCCCAGCAACCTTTCTTAAAGGATGAGACAAATTTTTTAAAACAAGTGGCAGAAGGTGTTTCACTGGCTATCGATCGTACCTCGAAACTTCAACAGAGTGAAACCCTTAAGCAACAATGGGAAACCACATTTGATGCCATCTCTAGCCCCGTATCTTTAATTACGGAGGACTATATAGTTTCTCGCGCAAATAAAGCTTTTGCCGATCGATCGCACCAAGAAATCGGAAAAATTCTAGGAAAGAAATGCTACGCCGTTCTCTTCGATCGAAAAGATGTTTGTCGCAATTGTAAGCTGGGTAAATCATTTAAACTTAAAGCTCTCGATAAGGATGAAGGAGTTCAGCAAATCTATCGCGTACAAAGTCAATCGCTACCGTTTCGGTTTGCCGACAAAAAAGTTTTCTTTAATATTTACTCCGATCAGTCTGAACAACTTCGCCTTGAACAGCAAGTTCTTGAGTCGGCAAAATTGGCCGAACTGGGCACCATCGGAAGCTCCATAGCCCACGAGCTAAACAACCCTCTGGGGGGAATGCTCAATTTTATTCAACTCATTAAAATGGATTTGGATGGTAGTGAAGACTTTTACGCAGATATTGAAGAAATGGAAAAAGGCGCAGAAAAGTGCAAAGAAATCATTCAAAACCTTCTCGGATTTACGAGGCGGGCTGACCTGAACGAATATAAAGAAAATGATGTCCGAGAAATAGTCGAACAAGCCCTAAAAATTACCGAAATACAAACTCGCGCACTCGGCATTAAAACTTTTACTGAAGAACCTAAAGATGCCGTTCTTTTCAAAGTTCAATTCAACCTTCTCTCCCAGGCGATCAGAAATATTTTGCAGAATGCTCAAGAAGCAATCATCGAAAGAAAGAGCATTGATACAAGTTTTGAGGGAGTTATTAGTGTCAGTATTTCTGAGACTGCAAGAGGCATCTTTATTAGTATCAGTGACAATGGTATTCCACTAGCACCCGACTCCGTTGACCAAATCTTCAATCCTCTTTTCACAACAAAAGGCGAAAGCCATACAGGGATTGGCTTATCAATTACTCAACAAATTATTGAATCTCTTGGCGGTAGAATAGAAGTAGAAACTAAAGATGATGAGAAGATATTTTTAGTTATACTTCCTAAAGCTTAACCATAGCGCCATGTTCTCTTTTAATTTTAGAGGTGAGGATGTTTAGTAATTCTACGATTTCTATACCTTATCCCCAAGTCGTTGACTAAAAATTGGGCGCAAAACAAAAACTTCGAAATTATTAAATCAAAACGATCCTATTGAGTGAGAAAAGCTCTAAATCCCAGTAAAGAGCCGATAAAATCGGATTATGAGGTATATAGCATTATTGGCACTTCTCAATTTAATACTGATCGCATCTACGGCTTGTCAGAACAAGTCCGGGCCAGATTCTTTTAACAGTCTCGAAGCCCCACAAATTGAAGCGCTCTCAGGGCCCATCACGAGCCAAGAAATATTGGATAACTTCACTCTCGACCCTGAACAAGAAAAATTAGTTAAGGATGTTCTGGCCTCCAAACAAGACTCAGGTCACATTCTATTCACTAGTGAGGAAGGGACGCAGATTATTCGCTTTTTTCTACCACAAGAGTTGAATGGGAGCATCTGGGATTATAACGTCAAAACATTTTACCTCACTCCCGATCAGCGCGTAGCCGGAACTGAATATTTATTTTTAATTCTAGAGGACTCAACTTTAGTTGACTTAGCTAACCCTTCTCAACTTCTCCCCTATCTTATTCGTCTTGATTCATTGAGTTTAGCGACCTTCCTGGCCGAACTCAGTGGTTTCAGGGATATCAATGGTAGGGTCTACTATTCATCAAACGAAAAGGAATGGCTCCTTGTCAAAAGAGGTTGCCAAGGTACCGAATTTCAAAGTTTTCTTATGCAGATTGATAAAGCGAATTTTAGTTTTGTTCTCAGTAGAAAAAACTATGAAGATGATTCTCTTCGCAGTTGCAATTAAGACCTCAAAAATTTGACTTCAAAAAATTGACTGTCATTTTTTTGAAACCCGGCAAGGCTTGACCTAGACCCTCGTTCAGAGCTTTCATTTCATTTCCTTAAGATTTTAATAAGAAAAAAACTAGCCGTTCTCTATGTCCAGTTTTGGTTGAGGTCAGCCAAACAATTGACGCCTGAATTTGACACAGTCAAAAAACTTACTTAGCCTGTAACAGTAGAGCAAGCACAACTGAGTTCACCAGCAAGCACAATTAAGTATTCGTAATAACAGGTTAATTTCAGGACGAAATCAACCTAAAAGCGCAGGAAGGAATCCATGCAAACGCGTAAAATACTCATTGTTGATGACGAACCCACTTTAAGAACCGCCCTAAATAGAGTCCTTGGATCACGAGGTTATAAATGTATTAGTGCCGGCAATGTGGACGAAGCCAGACAGATCGCAAAGGCCCAGCCAGATATTTCACTCGCACTAATAGATCTCCGCCTTCCTGACGGTGATGGAATCGAATTAATGGCTGAATTGAAAGCTGCCAACGATGACTTACAAGTTATTATTTTAACTGGATTCGGAACTATAGATACCGCCGTTCGCGCGACTAAAAATGGTGCTTTTCACTTTGTTACCAAACCCTTCAATCTTGAAGAAATTAACTCTGTTGTTCTTAGGGCTTTTAGTCACAGTAATCTCGAAGCAGAAAACAAAGAACTCAAGAAAGAACTCTCAGGACGCTATAAATTTGATAATATTATAGGGCAGTCCGAAGGAATTCGAAATGTTTTAAGTCTTGTTGAGCGCGTTGCCGACTCTGACTCCACGGTACTCGTTACTGGTGAAAGTGGAACTGGTAAAGAGCTGATCGCAAGGGCCGTTCACTTCAATTCTCCCCGAAAAAGTAAAGCATTCGTTCCGATCAACTGCGGTGCAATTCCCGGCGAGCTCCTTGAGAGCGAACTCTTTGGTCACGTGAAAGGAGCCTTTACAGGGGCTGTGAATAATAGGACGGGTCGCTTTGAGTTAGCAAATGGTGGAACACTCTTCTTAGACGAAATTGGTGAGCTGAGCCTAAACTTACAAGTTAAACTCTTGCGCGTATTGCAGGAGCGTCGCTTTGAACCTGTCGGAAGTGTAAAGACGATCGAGGCCGATGTTAGAATTATTGCTGCAACTAATATCAATCTCGAGAAAGCCGTTAAAGAAGGTAAGTTCAGAGAAGATCTCTACTATAGACTTAACGTGATCCCCATAAAGATTCCAAGCCTTAAAGAGCGTCGTGAAGATATACCTCTCCTAATCAAATACTTTATCGATTCTTTTAACAAAACTAAATCGCGCAACTTGACCGGTGTTAGTGCTCAAGCCTTAGAGTATCTCAGCCATTACGAGTGGCCCGGTAATATTCGCGAACTCGAAAACTTCGTAGAAAGAGCCGCCATCTTAAAAGGTCAGGGCAATATCGAGATTGATGATTTACCAAGCCACATGCAAGACGTATCGAACGCTTCACTCGGTGATATCGATATCGAAATCCCTGACATCGGTTTGGATTTCAATTCGGCCGTAGATGCCTACGAAAATGCCTTGATTCTTCAAGCTCTGGAGAAAACCGGATGGAACAGAAACCAAGCTGCGATACTACTCAAGCTTAATCGTACGACCCTCGTTGAAAAAATCAAAAAGAAGGGCCTCAAACCCACCGAAGCCACCGCCTAGGTGGAGGCTTCTACCTAGAGGAAGCGGAATTTTTTGTAGCCGATTCCTTGGCAATTGTTTGGGATCTCTGAGGCTTGAAGGTCTTCTCTCGAATAGGTCGCATCGGGCTGACGCGTCTCATGGCGAACTCCGCGCATGATCCAGTTCAATTTTTCTAAGAAGCGTATACTTAGAACTTCACTCTCGCCAGTCGGGCTCAACGATTTGAATTGATCCGATGAATAGAAGTCCACTTTTTCAATCCACCCAGGACCATCTAGAATAAATGAATAACTCACTTCATACTCGAAGTACTGACCTGTCATAGGGTGCAGAAAGGCACCTTGATAGATGGAATAGCCAAATTTCTTTTTCTGAGGCCGTCTTAGCTCGACATAAAAGGATGTCATTGTGTTTGAGTCATAAATGACTAGAACACGGAGGTTGTTGTCGTAATCTTCTTTATCGACTGCACCCGGCTCATTCCACGTCGTAAAAAAATAGAATCCGTCTTGATGGAGTATAGTTTCTTGTTCAGGGTCAAAGACTTCAAGGGCTTCAAGACAAGAAATTTGACTTTCCATCGTAGACTCAGACACCTGAGCAAATCCCAGAGAACTCAAGGAAAATAGCAGCAAAAGGCTCGTCATTAATAATTTAAGTAGCTTCATAAAAAACCTTACTCCTACCACCCCGGGTCCTTTGTATTCCCCAATGGCCCAAGCTAAAGGGAGCTCGTTAAATTCACAATGTCTAAGGAAGTTCTTTGAAGAATTTTCTAACGCGATAACAATATTCGACCGGATTGAGATTAAATTACTATTGCGAGATTCAGTATTTAACCACTACTCGAAGCTAAGAACTAATAGGGAGATAAACTTAAGGCGTGTAAGTTAACTATTCGGAGCTTCTAATAAAAAAGGCCACGCGAGGTGGCCTTCCTATTAACAGACTGTTTTTGCAGAAAACAGATTCGCCAAAGAGATTACCACAAGTAAACAATAATTCCGGGTCTAGTTTTCTTCTTCGAAGAGTTTTTTTACAAAGTTATGAAACTCATCGGGAGTATGAAATTCATGGTGGGGTTCATGGTGAGTTTCACCCTTGTGATACTCATTTTGCCAGTGAACCTGAATGGATCGAGCTCCAACTTCTCCAGCACCGTGAACATCATGGGCATGATCTCCAATCATAATCATTTCATTGGGCTCGACCGATAAACGATCGCTGAGTAACAAAAGTCCTTCTGGGTCTGGCTTATTCTTTTCAACACATGTTCCAGAAACTTTGTCGTCAAAATAGTGATGGAGATCAAAACGGTCGAGAATTTCGGTCATCGAGTTAAGGTCTCTCCCGGTCCAAATAGCAACTTTGCGATCCTGGGCCTTTAAATATTCGATGGCTTCAAAAATCTCATGGAATAACTCTACTTGCTCTAAATATTTGCGATTATTTCGCACCAAAAACTCGAAGACCTTTTTTTCGTTTTCTTCGCCAACAAGAGAGCGAAACACCCGGTGAGGGTGCTCATGTCGAATGAGCTCCATTGTCTCAGCTGTAAACTCAACACCGAAAGGCTCTAAAGCCTCCCGAAAGGCCGTCATAGAAGCCTTTCCCGTGTCTACAATTGTGCCGTCAAAATCAAAAATCCAAGCTTTCACACTAACCTCAATCTCATAGACCTGTCTAAATTACTAGCAAATTTAAAAGCTTTGTCGATTTTGCGCAATTTCAGGCCAAATATCCACCATTTAGTTAGCTAACATTGGCTTAGCATTTGCTCATTTAAAGGGTAGGTACTTATGAAACGCTTCAATCTGAGGCAGTTTCAACCTCCTCCGCTCACGTCAATTCTTTAAGAGGAACAGTGTTTAGTTACTAAGAGGATTTTACTACTTCGGGGGAATAAGTGAAAATCCAATTTAAATTCATTCATCTTACATTTTTTAAACTTCTATTGGGACTGGTTTCCTTTGCTACGTGTTCAATTTGTAGCGCCTCGGATAGTTTTAACAACTATTTTGATCGTGGTCGACTACTTCATCAGTCGATTGCCGAGCGCAACCCCTCTTGGGATATTAAGTTTTTCATTCCAGACCAGATTTCTTACAGTGATAAAGAGTCAGATATTGCTAATCAAATCTTCTCCCACACTCTAAAGAATTGGTTTAAAGAATTGACGACCATGAAGAATGAAGCGGCCTTGATGGTTCGTGAAGTGGAGAAAGCGGTTTCTCCTAAATTTGAAATTCGCACTTCGGCGAGTTCTCTCATTAAACATACGGTGAACCTCAAGTTTGTTCTCTGGAAGCAGGAACTTTTTATTCACTATAAAGGATTAGCCAACATTGACCTTAAACTCGATGTCTCCGACTATCATACATCGGTCTATGTCTATGAAAATTTATCTCCCCATCTTAAAGTGGGATATAGTCATGATAACTTTCAGTTTGGTCACTCAGATTTATTAAAGCTAGAATATGTTTTTTAAGATCGATGGTTTAATTGTGAACCATTCTAAGAGGTGATTTTTACTCTTCAATTGCTTCACGAGACTGCGGCAACTCTTTATCTCTAAAACTTGCACCAATGTCTTTTCGATATTGCATTCCAGGCCAGGAGATCTTTTCTACGGCTTTGTAAGCATTGTCCAGAGCAGAGGCATAGGTTTCCCCCAATCCAATCCCATTGAGAACTCGACCACCATCGGTCAACCACTTATTTTCAGACTTCTTTGTGCCGGCATGAAGATAATATTGTGAAGCGCTCCCCAACTCACAAGGTCCTTCAATTTCGACACCCTTTTTAGCGGTGCCCGGGTAACCTTCAGCAGCCATAACCACGCAAACTGCGGCTCCGGACTTCCAATGAAGATCTACTATATTTCCCTCAGCCACTTCTTTAAGAACTTCACCCCAGTCTCCGTCCAAGAGTGGCAGCACAACCTGAGTTTCAGGGTCGCCAAATCGAACGTTGTATTCAAGAGTAATCGGACCATCTGAAGTCATAATTAAACCAATAAAAATAACACCTCTATAGTCTATTTTTCGATTTCTCAATTGTCGAATTGTTGGCTTAACAACCGTTTTCTCGATATTTAAAAAATCTTCTTCTGAAATGTGAATCGGAGCAATCGTACCCATGCCACCCGTATTGGGCCCCTTATTACCTTCGAAGATCGCCTTATTGTCTTGAGCCAAAGGAAGAATTTTATAGTCTTGCCCATTAGTCAAAACCAGTAAACTCAACTCATAGCCCTGGTGAAATTCTTCGAGAAGAGCAAATTCACCGGACTCACCAAGTATTTTATCTTCGAATAATTGCTTCCCAGCATGAGTCAGCTCATCCAGGTCTTGGCAAATAAAGACACCTTTACCAGCAGCAAGGCCATCTGCCTTGAGAACATAAGGAGGGCTAAAGCTCTTTACTGCATTATTGATGTCATCAATGCTACTAACCATAACGGCTGACGACGTCGGAACTCCTGCCTCTTGCATAAACCTTTTGGCAGCAACTTTACTAGCTTCTAATTCAGCCCCTTGTTTTCCTGGACCAAAAACAAGGATATTGGATTCACGCAACTGATCAGCAAGACCCTCTACCAATGGAACTTCAGGACCGATCACAACAAGGTCAATTTTTTCTTTGCGAACGACATCAATGATTTCTACAGCAGACATGCCTAGTTCAGGGTAAACCCGAGCCTCTAACGCCATCCCCGAGCTTCCGGGAATCGCAAAAACTTCTTTCACACTCTCGGATTGATTTAATGCCCGAACGAGTGCGTGTTCTCTACCACCTTGACCGACTACTAAAGCTTTCATGCCCCTTTTTGTTTCATAAATATGAAGGAGAGTCACTTTTTTAGGGCTCGAACTTACCGAGATTATGACGCATTTGTGAAAGGAGTCCAGGTCAGCCTGACAAGAATAAACCTTACAGTTAGCCTATTAAGTAATACCTGGAGTTTGATGTGAAAGATTTTAAACTGAGTGATCGAAGTGTTTTTTTAACGGGCCCATTGAGTACATTTAATCAGGCCATAGCGCGAACCATTACACAAATGGGAGCCAATGTCGCCTTAGTCGATCGCAACGTTTCTTCGGCAGAACGTTTTGCCAATCAGCTCAGCGATGAAAGAGAAATTAACGAGCGTTTTGGCAAAGCCATTGCGATCGAAGCAGACCTCACCAAACCCCATCACGTACAGGATGCCATTGCCAAAACTGCAGAATCCTTTGGTTCGGTCGATAGCTACGTCGATGGACTCCTCGTCCACACCGCTCCAAATCGTTTTTATGATGATAATGCTTTAGAAGACTTTGAACGCATTCTCGATATTCACAGCCGCTCCCCATTGCTAGTCACTCACAATATTTTGAAATTTTTAAAGGCGCGAAAGCGAGGAAGAATCATTTACCTCATGCACGATCACGTCAACATGGGGTTGCCCCACAATACCTTACTCTCCGCGACTCGATCGGGCCTGAAGGACTTTACTAAGTCATTATCCCGTGAAGTGATTGAGCAAAATATTACTGTAAACTGTTTATTTATGGGAACAACCGAAGAGTATCTCATGAACTTTAAAAAGGATTCGCAAAGTATTAGCGATGCCCACAAAGAAATATCTCCCCAGGCACCATGGTCAAAAATTATGGATTCCAATAAAATAGCCGAAGTCGTAGCCTTCTTACTTTCGAATGGCGCATCGGCAATGACTGGGCAAATGATTTCTGTGAGCGAAGGACTCAGCGTCTAGAATAATACCTGACGGAAGACTCAGTGACTAAGTTTGTAAAAGCAAATATAGATTAGGAATCTACTTTTTCAAAGTAAATTGCAACATCACCAGTCACCAAACACTCACCGTCTTGATTAACGACTTCACAGGACGTGAATATAAGCGGTTTATCTTTTCGATATCTCTTAATGGTAATCTTTGCGGTGATGGTGTCGCCAATATAGCAAGGTGAGTGAAAAGAAAAACTAGAACTCAACACGATTGAACCCGGCCCTGGAAGTTGATTACCCGCGACCTTAGAGATCAAACTCGTAACAAATGCACCATGGGCAATTCGCCTGCCAAATCGAGTCTTACTAGCAAAGCTCTCTTCCATATGGACCGGATTGGTATCGCCTGAAATTCGAGCGAATTCATTCACATCCTCTTCAGTTACCATTCTTGTTGTTGTCGCTGATTGGCCGACTTCAAAGTCCATAGTCTTTCCCACTTAAAATGTATAAGCTTAAATTCTATAAGCGCTTATCTAGTATAATCTTACGTCCCTTGTCATACAAGTTCCGGTCGACGTAGAGTCTTTCAATGTTTCTGGTTTCTTCGTACTTGTGAAAAATCTGTGTACATTGATCAATCGTAATGGGTTTTTCGGAATTGTCGTATTGATCAACCACATAAATTTGAAAAGCCTTATCCTCAGGCGAACCACCGTGGTACTTCGACAACCGGACTTTAGAGCTGGCTGTGATGACGTGGATCCCCTCGCCTTCGAGAGTTTTTTTCATCTTTTGAGCGCGCACGCTTTCTTTGGTTGAGTGCTTTTCAAAAACCATTTTGTAGGGGCGTCGTTGCGTAATTCTCTTAGCCCACTCGTTGTCACTTTCTGCCATGTGCTCGTAAAGAGAATAATCAGTACATCTGTTGTAGAGATCTATATCTGCCGGCAGTTTGTAAGTGCAATCTGGTGAGGTTAAAAACCGATAGAGCATTTCTTCGTAGATGATGGACTTGTGATGAAAATAAACCATTAAATACATATGGTGGCGCGAAAGCAGGAAATCATCAAAGGTGTATAGGGCTCTTCGATTTAAAGCTAAATGCAACTCCTCATCGACAATGTGGTAACTCATATTAGGAAGAAGCCAACTAAACTCAATCACGCCATAATTGGTTCCACAAAAATAAGAATCCCTAGCTAGATAATCCATGCGGTCGCAATCCATTTCGGAACTGACAACTTGGCTTAAAATTGTTCGAAAATCGAGACCAGCATCTTTGAAAAAATCATCTTCACAGACCAAGGTTTTATCAATGAGGCAAGCAACATGATGAGGATCGATGTCGCTAAAGTTATCTTTAATCAAACGACTTAAGTTTGAGTCGGTAACAATCTTCACAGTGTAGTCTTCATGGTTAGCTATGGTTTGCTTGGACTCCATCAACTGAGTTTGCCCACGAAAGTTTCTCTGTGAGTAAGCTTTAATATTTAAGTCAGCCAATGGAGGCATGACTTCTTCAGTTGTATGGCTCAATGGACCATGACCAATATCGTGAAGAAGGGCCGCTAACCTCATACACTGACGAAAACGCTTTTTCACTCCAGGTTTTGAAAACTGAAAGTCTTTAAAAATGGAATCAAAGGCAAGCCCTGCCAAATGGGAGACTCCGAGAGAATGAATATATCGATTGTGAACAGCACCTGGAAAGCTAAACTCCGAAAAACCCAGCTGCTTGATCAAGCGCAGGCGTTGGAACTCGGGAGAGTCCAAAATGGCCACCTCGCCCTGACTGACTTCTATTGCACCATGTATAGGGTCCTTGATTTCCATGGCCGGAAAATAGACCAGTCTTCGTCCTGAGGCAGCAAAAACTTTTCAAGTACTTAGTGCTTTGCATTATTTTCCAATATTGACCCCCAGAGGGCGAGCCGGTTTGATAGAGGCATCTTCTCTTCCGACCCCAAAGATTTCATCAAAGGAGTTCAGCATGGCCAGCCAAGAACGGCAATATCTCGATTTAATGACAAAAATCCTCAAAGAGGGTGATGACCGCGAGGACCGCACGGGCGTGGGCACTCGGGCCTTGTTTGGCCACCAGATGCGCTTTGATCTCAGCCAGTCCTTCCCACTACTAACAACAAAAAAAGTTCACTTAAAATCCATCATCCACGAACTCCTCTGGTTTCTCGCCGGTGATACCAACATCAAGTATCTCAAAGAAAACAAAGTCAGAATTTGGGATGAATGGGCTGATGAAAATGGTGAGCTGGGTCCTGTTTATGGAGCCCAGTGGAGATCCTGGAAGACTCCCGAAGGTAAGTCGATTGATCAAATCTCAAATGTTGTAGAACAAATAAAGAGTAACCCAACATCGAGACGTCACTTAGTTGTGGCTTTTAATCCTGGAGAAATCGAAAACATGGCTCTACCGCCGTGCCACGCTTTCTTTCAGTTTTTTGTTTCTCAAGGAAAGCTCTCTTGTCAGCTTTACCAAAGAAGCGCAGACATGTTTTTGGGGGTTCCATTTAATATCGCTAGCTATTCTCTACTGACCTTGATGATTGCACAAGTTTGCGATCTGACTCCTGGTGAGTTTGTGCATACTTTTGGTGACGTCCATATTTATCACAATCATTTCGACCAAGTGAAGACTCAACTTGAAAGAGAGCCAAGACCTTTCCCCAAAATGATTATCAATAAAGAGGTGAAGAGTCTTTTTGATTTCAAATACGAAGACTTCCAGCTTGTAGATTACGATCCACATCCACGAATTAAAGCGGAGGTGGCCGTATGATTTCACAAATCGCTTGTATGGCGCAGAATCGAGTTATTGGTAAGAACGGAGACCTTCCTTGGGACCTTCCGGAAGATATGAAGTTCTTTCGCGAAAAAACTAAAGGGCACGCAATTATAATGGGTCGTAAAACTTTTGAAGCCATGCCCGGCGGAAAACTCCCTAAACGACTCAACGTTGTTGTCACTCGACAAAAAGGCTATAAAGCTGAAGGCTGTGAGGTTTTCAGTGATATTGAATCCGCTATAGAGTTTTGCAAAACTCAGACTGACCAATGGGGCGAAGAAATTTTTGTTATTGGTGGTGGTGAGATCTATAAGCAAGCCCTCCCCTTTACCGATCGCATTTATCTAACTGTGATTCACAAGGACTTTGACGGCGACGCTCACTTCCCTGATTTTGCAACCATGGATTTTGAGGCCACCGAGAAAAAAGACCGTGAAGAACCCTTTCCTTTTTCTTTTATGACCTACGATCGAGTAATCTGTAAGAAACCGATGTCTTAAGGTCTCAAAAAAGACGTTATCATCAACCATTTGAAGGCCTGGATAACTACCGGGCTTTTTTTTGAGCCTCCTCTCGAAATCAGAGTTCCGCTTTATGCGGCCTAGACCCGGCTCCCTCTCCCCCTAATCCCTCTACCTTTGATCTGAAGCCAAAAACACTGGTTCCAAAATGGTACGTGAATTGTATTAACCAAGGGACGGAGGCATGAATGACTAAGAATACTAAGATCTTATTACTTCTATCACTTTTTACCACGGGACTTCTTGTTGCCTGCGGCGGACCTAAAAGTAACAACGATCGAAGAGAACCTATACTTAGTTTTAGAACAACGGCCAACGATGGTAGCTGTGAGCAACCGATGAAGAGCTTCCAGGGACTTCAAGCCCTTTGCATGTATCTGATTGACGAAGATCGCAATGATGGTTGCGCCCAAAGAGAACGTTACGATTATTTTCGAGCTAACTGTATTATTGATGGCCGTCCTGTCATCGAAGATGTTCCAGAGTTCGTACTCAATCCTAATGCTCGGCCCGAAGGCGAGCAATGTGATCCTGACACAGACGAGGATTGTGAGGCGCGAACGGTTCAATGTAATCCAGCAACAGACGAGAACTGCGAAGCGACGACGAGACAATGTAATCCGGCTACCGATGCTGATTGCCCAAGTCCGGCCGCCGATGTTCGCGACACGCGAAGCTGCGAAGAAGGAAACGAAGCCGCTTGTGCCGTAGAAACTGGACCCGCCAGAGCAGCTCCCGTCCCAGCAGATCCTGTGGTCGAAGACGAAAGCGTTCGTTTACCTTTCTCCTCTTACAACTCGGTTTTTGTTCCAGTCTCTGAGGACGACATTATCAGTTTTGATAACACGACCATTAACAACGACATAAAAACCATTGAGCTTCGAGTTCGATATCATTCAGTGGCCCCTACAGACTTTAATCAACAACTCGACCAGTTTAGAATTGCTGCTTCAACAGATGCCAATGTTTTACTCTCACTAGACTCTCTTGACGGAGCCAACATCAGTGAGTGCCAATGGGAGGTCTCTGGCAACTTCATTCTCGAGGGAGCCTCGCCAGATAACCCGGCGGAATTAATAATTCGCGGTGAAGATCCATCGGCCACTGACTACACGAGCAGCTACGAACACGGGCCTTGTGAAAACCATGCCCTGCAAATTTACAACGAAGTTAAGAATGGCAGTCAACTCATGCTCGTGATCGAAAGCTTACCTGTATCTGAAATCGATAACTTGGTCCTAGCCCCTTTTACTCTGCAGATTGGTCTTGATTCGTCGAGCCCTGCGGATGTAGAGATCAACGGATCTGGTGCGCGAGAAGTCGGTGTTGCCGAATAACCTCAGCTCGTTCAGGTCTAGTTCAGTCATACTATCAAACACATATATATAGATAAGAGCTCCGCTTACTGAGCTCTTACTACCAATTGTCACCGACCATAATCTAGTTTTCTCAAAAAAAGACAGAATAACTAAAGCCTCGTTATGAGACACCGATGAGCTAGTTGTAAGTAATGATACCCATATTGAGTAGGTACTACTGCTCACTTGATCTCAAGGAAGAGGTTAAGGGATCTCAAGGAAGAGGAGGATATTATGGGTCTTCGGATTAATACAAACACGGCTTCTTTGAATGCACAAAGAAACTTGTTTGGAACTAAGCAAGCGCTTGATAAGAGCCTTGAAAAATTGTCCTCAGGTTATCGAATTAATCGAGCCGGAGACGATGCAGCGGGATTAGCGATTTCAGAAAATCTTCGCGCGCAGATTCGAGGTTTAAAACAAGCTAATAGAAACGCACAGGATGGTATTTCACTGATTCAAGTGGCCGAAGGTGGTCTCAACGAAGTCAGCTCGATACTTATCCGTCTGAGAGAGCTCGCCGTACAAGCAGCTTCAGATACGATCGGACCCGTTGAGAGACAATTCCTTAACGTGGAATACGATCAACTCGTATCAGAGATTGATCGAATTGCCGATGGTACTGAGTTTAACGGTACACCACTCCTGAGTGGTACGGGATCCATTCTCGATTTCCAAATTGGAACTCGAAATGACCCAAATATCGATAGGCTCTCATTTGATGCATCCAAAGCGGACTCAAATAGTGCAGCACTCGGTGTGAATCTCACCAGTGTGGCTGATAAAGCCTCTGCACAGAACTCACTGGCTGCCATTGATGAAGCAATCGTCAGTGTCTCGGCCATGCGAGCGGACTTTGGTGCGATTCAAAACAGACTGCAATCGACCATTGGTAACTTGAACGTCTCACTTGAAAACTTAGCTGCTGCTAACTCTCGAGTTAGAGATGTTGATATCGCTGAAGAAACGGCGAGTTTTACAAAGAATAATATACTGACGCAAGCAGGGGTATCCGTACTCTCGCAAGCGAATCAGACAGCTAACTCGGCACTAACACTCTTGAATCGATCTTTCTCATAGGGGTAGTTTAACTACTACCCTTCTGGGGAGAAGATTCGGTCTCTAACTCAGCCCTTTACTCTGTATGGAGTAATGTAAGCCTGAACTTTACTCCTACAGAGTAAAGCCTCTTCAGACGGCGGGTTCTTAGACCATGATCGCAAGTGTGAGCCCAACTGTTTCCTGCAATTCGGGGGTCCTCGGACTCCCATTTTGAAAGAAACAAAAAGCAAAGCCGGGTTAGCTAATGATTTAAGGGAAAAGGCTCAATGAAAAAAAGAGCCAAGTGGATCAGTGAATCCTCCCTTGAAGTGAAAAAAGAAAAGGCTTGAAAGCCGCTAAGGAACTCACTCTTAAGGTGAGCTATATGCATTTGTGCAAGGGACTTCTCCCGAATTCTTTTAAAATCTGGACTCTAAAACAAAAGACAAACAACCGAATAGACAATTAGGAGTAGTTTACTCTGTTAACCAAGGATGGTCCATGAAGGACCTAAGCCAATAAGGATGGCACTAGTCAAGGAGGATTAGCTATGCAAGGAGGATAGAACATGGGACTTAGAATTGCCACGAACGTGCCTTCGTTGAATGCCCAAAAGAATTTGATCGGTGTAAACAGAAGCCTCGATCAGTCACTCGCACGACTCAGCTCAGGTTTTCGAATTAACCAAGCTGCTGACGATGCTGCAGGATTGGCGATGAGTGAAAACTTACGAGGTCAAATCCGCGGGCTTAAACAGGCCAACCGAAATGCCAACGATGGTATTTCTCTGGTACAGGTAGCAGAAGGTGGGTTGAACGAAGTAGCTAATATGTTGATTCGCTTAAGAGAACTAGCGGTACAAGCTTCTTCAGATACCATCGGCGATACCGAAAGAAAGTTTTTGGATGTTGAATACCAACAGCTTAAGTCAGAAATGCAAAGGATTGCGGAAGTTACAAAGTTTAATGATCGCGATCTACTGAACGGAACTGGTGGTCTCTTTGATGTACAAATCGGTATCCATAACGACCCTTTTAAAGATCGAATTTCATTTAATGCCAGTGCAGCAAATGCTTCGATCGATGCCCTAGGTGTTGTTGCCGAATCTGTTGCTACTAAAGAGCAGGCGCAAACAAGTATTGATGTGGTTGATGAAGCGATGTTGAGCGTGAATGCGATGAGAGCCAATTTTGGTGCTCTTCAAAACAGACTTCAGTCGACAGTTAATAACTTGAACATTGCCCACGAGAACTACTCAGCTGCGAATAGCCGAATTAGAGATACGGACATCGCAGAAGAGACTGCTGAACTCACAAGAAATAATATCTTGATGCAGTCAGGGATCTCAGTACTCGGTCAGGCAAACCAGATGCAATCAATGGCTCTTAAGCTTTTGAGCTAGGAACCAATTTCAGGGGCTTAGGGTTTTAGGACCCTAAGCCTATGGCGAAAAAGGAGACCATTATGGCTGTGGTATTAAACGAATGGAAAAACTCATTGGCAGCAATCTTACTGATCTCAGTAAGCATCGCCGCCCTATATTCAAACCTCATCTAAAAGCCCAAAAGGTAGAAGCTTCCTTTTGGTAACTATAATGCGTTAAGGGCCCCAATGGGCCCTTAATTTTTTTAAAAAAATGATGCGATCGCGCTACCGAAAGGAAGCTTCTACCATTGGTGCCTATAGGGGGGCGTTGAGGGGTTTGTCCGATTGGTTTTTCTGCCACGCTTGTGGTGAAAGTCCCGGGCCGTAGGCCATGAGACGCTGACCCGACTCGACATCGGTGAACTTTTCAAAGTTCTCAACAAACATACCGGCTAATTTCTCTAGGGTTTTATCGTACTCCTCTTTGTTCTCCCAAGTATTCCTAGGATTCAGAACTTTAGCATCCACACCAGGAAGAGTTTTTGGAATTTCAAAGTTAAACAACGGAAATTTGGCCCAAGTCGTTTGCTCAATGGAACCATCGAGAATCGCATCAATGATCAAACGAGTATCTCGAATACTCATGCGGTGGCCTTTACCATATGCACCGGCAGTCCATCCAGTATTTACAAGGTAAGCGTTTGATCCGTGCTTTCGCATTTTTTTGGCTAGGATTTCACCGTACTTAGTAGGGTGAACCGTTAGGAATGGCCCGCCAAAACAGGGTGAAAATACGGCCGTCGGTTCTTTAACACCAATTTCTGTTCCAGCCACTTTTGCAGTGTATCCAGACAAGTACTGATACTCTGCTTGCTCAGGAGTAAGTCGAGAAACTGGCGGCAACACACCAAAAGCATCACAAGTTAAAAATACGATGTTCTTTGGATGACCACCTGCCGATACCGGCTGAACAATATTGTCAATGTGGTGAATCGGATAGGAAACGCGGGTGTTTTCCGTTTTAGATCCATCGGTAAAATCGACATTACCATTTTCATCAAACACTACATTCTCTAACAGCGCATCTCTACGAATCGCATTGTAAATATCGGGCTCATTTTCTTTTGAAAGATTGATACATTTTGCGTAACAACCGCCTTCAAAATTAAAAATCCCTTCATCATCCCAGCCGTGCTCATCATCACCGATCAGCTTTCTTTTAGGATCGGCCGACAAAGTTGTCTTTCCGGTACCTGAAAGACCAAAGAACAATGCTGTATCTCCAGACTCACCTTGGTTTGCCGAACAATGAAAAGAGCCGACACCCTTCAAAGGCAAGAAGTAATTCATAATCGAAAAAATGCCCTTTTTGATTTCCCCGCCATACCAGGTTCCGCCAATGAGCGTAAGGCGTTCTGAAACGTGGGCTGCAACATAAACTTCGCTACGAATACCAAGGCTTTCAAAATCTTTAGCCGATGTTTTACAAGAATCCAAAATAGTCCAATCCGGAGTGAAGTCTTTGAGCTCTTCTTCGGACGGGCGAATAAACATATTTTTTGCGAAATGAGCTTTCCAAGCGATTTCAGTTATTAATCGTACTTTGATCCGCGAATTAGGATTCGCTCCACAAAAAGCATCAACAACATAAAGGTCTTTACCATTAAGCTGATCAAGAGTTGTGGTTTTAAGACTTTCCCAGGTCTTTTGATCGAGAGGCGTGTTATCTGAACCAGTTCCCTCCCACCAAATATTTTCCTTACTTTCCTCGTCTACAACGATGTATTTGTCTCGAGGTGAGCGTCCCGTGAATCGACCCGTGTCTACAGTGACTGCATCGAACTCTGTCAGATGACCTTTGGCCCACTCGCCTTCAGGGTTGTTCGTCTCGTGTGCAAAAAGAGTTTCATAGGATGGGTTTCTAATAATCGAATTTGCAGTTTCAATTCCCGACTGATTTAGTCCAAGGGCTTTAATGACTTCAGAGGGTTCCAGCAAAGTAGAAGACACAATGACTCCTTAAAGTAAGGGTTTAGAGAACGCTTTTATTTGCCCTTGGGTTTAACAGAGATTTTTCTATTTGGCCAAAATTAGTAGTGGAAAATGATCCCCAACCCTGGTGCTCATGCCCTGCGGCATCCAACCGACATCGGAACCTCAGAATGAGCTCTATGCTCCTGAAATCCCACAGATTTTTAGGTACAAAACCATCAAACTGTAAAGAATCTCAACAAAGCTGCCATTTTGCCCGAAAAACCGGGAGAACTGGCCCTCAAATGCCATTAATTTTGATTTGAGCGGGAATACATCTCGCATTCTTAAGGCGTATAGGAGCAAGTAATGAATTCACGCGAAATTATATACTTAATGCTTGGGATCTTTATCCTTCTGACCATGACCCTTTCCATGGTCTCCTACGGCCCTATCGATTCAGAGCCGTCGAACCTTACAATCGACGCCTACCAAATTAATTTTTCAAAATAAGCACCCACAATCTCGAATCACCATTGGATACAAAAGTAACTTCCTAGCCCAGCCCCCTATTCTGGAACTTTTAAAGACATTACTTGATTCCTCATAGGGAGTTTTTAAACTATCACTGCGCAACACAGTGAGGTTTTCAATGAGATATTCGTTTCTTCTACTATTTGCATTTTTACTTCTTTCAAACACCTCCCATGCATTTCGAGCTAAGCCCTGGCAAATTCTTAGAACCAGCGGAGATGTGAGCGTTCAAAGAGGTGAAGAAATTCTAAAGGTCAGTCGAACCCCATTTCAATTGGAGTCGGGCGACATCGTTATCACCGAATCAAGGTCAAAGGCCCGCATTCGTAGAGAGAACAGTAGCTTTTACATCGGTCCCAAAAGCCAAACTCGAATCGAATTCAACAAGTCGGAGAACCCTAAAACAAAATCAGAACGTGGGATCATAGACGTTATTTACGGAAAACTTCGCGCCGAAGTTAAAAAAGATACTGCCTCTAAATATAAAATTAAAGCGAAAGCTGCCGTTGCCGGAGTTCGCGGCACAGAGCTTTTTGTCCACGTCATAGGTGGCGAAGTCCAACTTTGTACCATTGAAGGCCTTGTCGAAGTCGAACTCGAGGATGGAAGCAAAAAAGAAGTCCCCGGAGGAATGGGAGTCACCCTCAAAAATGGTCAACCTCTTATTTACAGAGAGACGCCTATGGCATCCCTTGCGGCCTGGCTTCGCGAAACGAGCTTTGAAGAAGAACCGCAAATGATGATGGCCACGAAGTATACCCCTCGCTCTAACTGGATGACACTGTCTGATGATTTTAGACTCTACCATCGATTCGGATACAGAGCTCAATTTCGAGACCAAACGGTCAAGGCCATCACCGATACCGAATATGTAAAAAACAATATTTATGAGGGATCATTCTTTTACGGCCTCAAACAGGGAATTGATTATGGTGTTCAAATCGAAGCTTCCCTTAACTCAATCGCTCAAGCCGAAAGACAAACTATCGATGGTTTCGCTGGATTTAATGAAACAAGCTACAGCCGCATCGCCCTGAGAGAAGCTCTCGCCTATTACGTGGATGGTCCACTTGAATTGAAACTCGGAATTCAATCTAATCACGTTGATTCAAAAGTGATTTTACCGAGACAGTTTTATTTTCCGGAAGAAGATAGACACCTGGGTTTAGACATTTCTTATGACATCGATTCAATGAATCGCTTGCGCTTTTTTATCAGTGAAGGTCTCGAAGACACCAATGCCTTCGATCACCTCACACAAACCAGTGTCTATGGTGTTAATTATACTGGACCCGAAAAATATGGTTCATTAACCCTAGTATTTACCAGTGAAAAAAATGAAAACCTACAGGGTATGAGCGCTCTCGCCTACAGAAACTTGATCTCGTATAGCGATTTAGCCTTTGAAGGAGAGTGGGTTTATCAAATCCTTGATCAAAACACTCCGACAAACAAGGAATCCAGCCATGAAACTTTCTTAGATCTCAATTTATCTTATGCTTTCCACCTGGGTATTCTTGGGCGCATTGACCTCGGCTTTACCCATGCCTCTGAAAATTTCAAGGGACTTTTTGAAGACCAATACCGCGCCGGAATTAGCGGCACCTATTCGCGATTTAGTAACTTGAATATTACGAGTATGGGTCTTTCTCTATCTCCACTTCTCAATCATTTTGCAGAAATTAGCTACTACATGATTAATGACGTGACCGATAGTGGATCCATAATTCGTACAGATGCCACGACCAATAAAGTAGGTAGTGAACTCAATATTAGTTACATATACAAATACAGTAACTTCGTTGAGGCTAGTCTCCATGGCTTTTGGTTTAAAGGTGACAACCTCTTCGAAAAGAATGACGGCTTCTTGATTCGACTTGAATTTAAATAGATTAAACTGACCCAATTTAATGTGGAAACCTGGTTTCAGATGCCTGGCGCATTAAGTGCAGTATCTCTAAACTATGAAGAGATACTGCCCGAAATGCACTCACCAACACGGCAAAATTCGAAAACACGGATTTTTCAAACGAAAGTCAGACTATAAATTCATCCAACGATTTAAATGCATTCGTTGTAATACCACTTTTTCCAAAGCCTCAACACAAAAGTGTATCCATCAAAACAAAAGACACCTAAATTCAATCATCCTCAAACTCATCGCCAGCAAGAACTCCCAAAGACGAATCGCCCTTCTTCTAGGCATTAGTAAAAATACGGTCGCCTCGAAAATTCAATTTCTAGCCAGGATGGCCCGAGAAAAAAATCGACAACAGTTAATCGAAAGTTCGTCAGTTCAAGAAATTATTTTCGATGATATGGAAACATTCGAACACAGTAAAATGAAACCCCTGAGCATTACGGTGGTCGTGGAAAAGTACACTCAAAGAATTTTGGGAGCGAGAGCTTCCATCATGCCCGCCAAGGGCCTACTTGCAAAAAGGTCTCGAAAAAAATATGGCAGAAGAAAAGATCAAAGGCACAAAACAAGAGAGCGCCTTTTCCAGGACCTTAAAAACACAGTTGGATCTCCGGTTACGATCGAATCCGACCAAAACCCCCATTACATTAAAAGTGTTACTCGGCATTTCCCTGAGGCAGAATACATCCAGTATCGAGGAAGAAGAGGATGTGTCGTTGGTCAAGGGGAACTCAAAGAAGGAGGCTTCGACCCTCTTTTTTATCTCAATCACACCTGTGCCATGATTCGAGATAATTTGGGGTGTTTGGTAAGAAGGACCTGGTGCACATCTAAAACAATTCACCATCTTCAGGATCGTCTTGATATCTACACCTATTTTCACAACACCTTTCTATTGAAAAGCCGAAGGAAAGTAGCCCTCGCTTAGTTCACTTTATAAATTGAATCCAAATTCTTTGTTTGAGGGATGAGGAGAATCATTCTTTGTGGAAAGTGTTATGGGGGTTCATTTTTAGGGCTCTTGCCAGCCGGATGCGATCTGGGCAAGAAGGGCAGGAGCCCGGCCCTAAAAATGGACTCCCAGAATACTTGGAACAACTAGAACCTGATTCTCCTCGCACCAAAAACACAGGAATATGGGTCAGTTTACTATTTCTTTATGTAATTATAAAATGCCAAGAGCGATAGTAATGAAGATAAGGTGTAAAAGAAGACGCTGACCACGGGGAGTCCGAGTACGGTGTACTGGGACTCATCGCCAAGAGACAGTGAACCGCCAATAATCATGCTTCCAATGAGAATTCCCAAATAGAGTATATTGGCGGAGTTATCCATCGAACGCCTTATGGCTTCACTTTGCAAGTGATCAATTTTAATTGCGAAATCGGGATGATTTATCCGTCTCAAGATTTGTTTTATTTGCCTTGGCGCCGAATAAAGAAGAGTCGAAGATTCCCTACCTATGTGAGAAAGGTCCGTCAGGAGTTTGGTGCCGTCATATTTAGTCTTAACTAGCTCAGACGCAAAATCGAGAGCATAGGGCAGAAGATCAAAATCTGAGATTACCTGTCGGCCCATACCTTCAACCGTTACGATCGATTTAAAAAACAACATAAGATCGGAAGGAATTTTTATCCGATGTCTCGCTGCCAAAGAGGTTGATTCCATCAACAGCTGTCCGAGGTTCACAGACTTCAAAGTTAATCCAAAGTAAGGAGCTATGAGTTCCCGTAAATCCCTTGTGAATCGGTCGACATTAATTCGCTCGTCATAGGGAGCAAGATCGACATACTCATAAGCTAAACGTTCATAATCTTCGGTGGCAAGGGCAACAAACATGGCAGCAATAGAGTCACTCGTTCGACTTCCAATTCGACCAACTACACCAAAATCGATGAGTCCAATTTTACCTTCAGGCAAAATAAAGATGTTACCCGCATGAAGATCACCATGAAAAAGACCGTGCTTAAACACCATTCTAAAAAAGGCTTTAATTCCAGCCTTGATGTATTTTTCTTTCTCAGATCGATCAATGTCTTTTAAAGAGTGGAGCGGAGATCCGTTGAGATGCTCCATGACCAAAACTTGTCGACCCGAATACTCAAGGTAAACTTTGGGAATAACAATTTGTGGATTATCTTTGAAATTTTCTGTAAAACGTCTGATGTTATTGGCTTCGACGATAAAATTAGTTTCTAGTTCTAGTGTCTTAAAAAACTCATCGACAACCCCGACCGGATTAAACACTTCTAGTTCTTCAAAGTTTTTTTGCAGAAGGTCTGCAAGGAAGTACAGAATTGAAACATCGTCGTCAATGATCTCCCTTATTCCCGGGCGCTGGACTTTTACGACAACTTCAGTGCCGTCTTTGAGAATTGCTGGGTGAACTTGAGCAATACTTGCAGCGGCAAATGGCTGCTCATCGAAGTGCGAAAATACGTCGTCAACATTTCCAAACTGATGATCGATAACTTTTTTAATTTCTGAATATGGAAGGGGGCTCACCTGATCTTGCAATTTTTTAAATTCATCGACAAAATCCGAAGGCACTAAGTCCGGTCGAGTCGCCAAAACTTGACCGAATTTAACAAAGGTAGGGCCAAGTTCTTCGAAACACATGCGCATTCTTTGGGCCGTTGTGAAATCGTCATATTCAGGACGATGGAATCGCTTGAGTAAAAACCCGCCAAGTTTAATTTTTTCAGTTACATCTTGAAAACCAAATTTTGCAAAGGTGGCTACTATGGTTCTTAAGCGCCCAGCGTTTTTTAATGTTTTACCAATTTGTGTTGAGCTATGAATTATCCCCATGACTTAAGCCCTACTTCTTTTTCTTTTTTCGTTTCTTCGACGGCGCCGCCTTTTTCCCTTTACGACTCGTCTTTGACTTCTTACTCGAACGACTCACTCTTTCGTCGAGAATATCAACAAGTGACTTCTTCTTCCCACTCGACTTTTTCTTTGAGCTCGTCGAATTCGAATTCTTAGATTTGGATTTCTTATTTGAGTTACCCTCATTCTTTTTACCGGAGCCCCGTTTTTTCATTCGTCGCGCCAAAGAATGCTCTCTTGATTTTTTCTTTTTTACTCGCAGTCTTTTATCACCGAGGGAAATATCTCTATCGATTTCTCGTTCTTGTCTCTCGATACGGTCTTTTAATACAAAATCAATGCGCCCCTCATCGATACTGACATTAGCTAATGTGACCTCTAGGCTATCCCCAATAGAATAGCGCATCCCCGTGCGCTTACCCACTAGCTGAAGCTTCTCTTCGTCAAACTCAAATTGATCAGGCCCCAGGTCATCAAGACGAATGAGCCCATCGACATCGAAATTTCTCAAAAGAACAAAAACTCCAAACTTAGCGACTGAACTAATTACGCCTTCAAAATTTTCACCCAGGCGTGGGTACATAAATCGGGCCTTTTTAATTGAGATGACCTGTCTCTCCGCTTTGACCGACCTTTGCTCAGTCGCCGATAACATCGTTCCCGCAGATGCAAGGTCTTCTTCGGTCATGCGATCACCAGCATAAGCGGGGTACTTCAAACTCTTTAACAAGCGATGAACGATTAAGTCTGGGTATCTTCGAATCGGAGAAGTAAAGTGCGTGTAGTCGTCGAAACCTAAACCGAAGTGCCCAATATTATCAGCCGAGTACTGGGCCTGGCTCATTGCACGCAAGGTTAATATATTGAGAACTTGCGTCTGAGGAGTCCCCCGAAATTCTTGCAGGGCCTTAGTTAACTTCTTTTGTAGCTTCCCACCAGTGACCCTTCCTTTGGCTCCAAAAGAATGAAGAAACTGCTGAAGCAAACTAACATCTTCTTCTTTTGGGGGTTCATGGACTCGATAGATAGCTGGGATTTCAGCTTCTCTAAAAACTTTGGCCACAGTGACATTCGCAATTAACATCAGCTCTTCTATTAAGCGATGAGAAAAAATTCGTTCGTTTCTTGTTATATCAACTGGGATGCCATCTGAATTTACCAATACTTCAGTTTCAGGTATTTCTAAATCTAAAGACCCTTCTTTAAATCTCTTACCCATTAGTACTTTTGCTAAGTCAGCGGCCCGAAGAATATTTTCTTTTACATGATCAAATTCTTCAAGAACAACACCTTCTATAATTTCTTGTGCTTCGCCATAGGTGACTCGAGCCTTACTACACATGACTGCTTCATAATAGTCAGATTCTAAAACCTCACCTTGAAACGAAATCAACATTTCACAAACCAGGCAAAGGCGATCAACCTTTGGATTCAAAGAGCATAAACCATTAGAGAGATTCTCTGGAAGCATCGGAACAACGTAGTTAGGAAGGTATGTACTATTACCTCTTTGATAGGCTTCATCATCGAGGGCAGTTTCTTTTTTCACATAGTGACTGACATCCGCGATGGCAACCCACAACCTAAAACCTCGATCTTCGGTTTCGACACATATAGCATCGTCAAAATCCTTGGCGGTCACACCATCAATAGTTATTAAATTGATGGTTCTAAGATCGACTCGTCCTTCTTTGTCACTTTCAGAGACTTCGGTTCCAAAAACTTCAGCTTCTTTAACGACCTGCTTGGGAAACTCATCGGGAATTTCACTCGCTATAATAACTTTGTGAATATCATTGAGTGCATCTTCAGCATCTCCAAGAACCTGAGAGATCTTTCCTAAGAAATCTCCTCTAGCACTGGGGTAGGAGAGAATTTCAGCCGATACCAACTCTCCATTTTTTGCTCCCATTGCATTTTCCGAAAAAATTCTAAGGTCAGCACCCCATGCTTTTGAAGAATCGAGAATCAAACCTTCTCTCTCGTTGAGTTGAGAGTACACTCCCACAACTCGAGTTGTGGAACGCTCGAGGACATCCTCAATTTCTCCATAAAAACGATCCCCTTTTCTGGAGGGGTAGACACGAGCTCTGACTCGATCATTGGACATAACCCCAAGCATATCGTGCTTGGAAATATAAACATCGGGGTGTTCTCGATCTTCTGGAATGAGAAACCCAAAACCGTCGGGATGTCGCTTAACTAGGCCTTCTAATAGATTCTTTGACATACTTAGAGAAAACTATCACCTTTAAATCCGACATACAAACTAAAGGCGCGAATCCCCAGGTAAAATAGAAAGTTCTGTGGCAAAAATTGGCTCTCTAGAATTTATAAAAATGGAGCCCTAGGGCAAAACTGAGGGCTTCTAGGCCTGTATTTCGACTGAGTTCTGCCTTCCTCAAGCCAGCTTCCAAAGATAGACCCAACTTACCTACTTTGAACTCATAGCCAGCACCCAGATATAGACCAATTCCGTCAGGCGAATCTCCCGCAGAAACTTGCAAAAAATCATAGTAAATTCCACCACGGGTATAGAGACCGAAATCATTGAGAGGAAAGTACTTTATCTCACTTCCTACAAAGAAGAGTTTGATTTTATCTCCCAATGGAGCATTCACTTCGTCTGTTTTTGCCCCTCCAATAACAGGTCCAAATGCAAACCCGTAGGAAAGGTCAAAAGGTTCCTCATACCAAAAATTAATTGTGTTACTCAATCCAGAATATTTTATTTCAGTCCCAGAATTATTAATTTGAAACTGATCATAGGTCTCGCGAGCACGAAACTTCCAATCCCCTGCATAGCTCATATTCGGGATTAAAATCTGGACGAGTACGACTAAAATAAAAAATGTGTTTTTGTTAAGACTCATATAAACCTACTATTCTCCAGTCTCCCCTATTAATCAAGTATTCGCGGCTATCGCTCGAGATGTTACGGACCCAATAACTTTTTCAATTATTAACCCTGTATTATTTTGAAGTACTTGGCCTTTCTCAAAAACTGCACTATACCCAGATCCATGAACTTTACCTACGAGGCCATTGGTGTCATAAAATCCAGTTTCAATGAGAAGTTTGGTACACCTAGGCAACCTCACCTCAGTCCCGAGTCGAGGGGAGAGATTCACATAAATCCAAGCCTAAACCCGGATCAGTCCCTAAAGGGTCTCGAAGAGTTTTCTCACCTTTGGGTTCTTTTTCACTTTCATCTCAACCGCTCTTCGGGATTCAAAGCCAGCATCCATCCACCGCGTCTCAATGGCAAAAAGACTGGCGTCTTTTCTACTAGAAGTCCCCATCGGGCGAATCCCATAGGGCTCTCAGTGGTAAAAATTGAACGAATCGAAAATGGAATTATCTATGTTTCATCACTCGATTTGGTAGACGGTACTCCCATTATCGATATTAAGCCCTATATCCCCTCAGCGGATCGAGTCGATCAAGCCGATGGCGCATGGACCGATCAAATTGATGACAAACAACTCGAGGTCAACCTAAGTTCATTTCCAGAAATACCAGGCAATCCTTCCAAAGAGGAAGTGGATCGACTTAAAGCGCTCTTCACCAGAACCATCGAATTGGACCCACGGGCCCTACCCTACAAGGGCGACAAAGAGAACCCCCATCCCTATGGCAATCGTTATGCTATTTTAGTCGAAGACTACAATGTCGTCTTTAAAGTCGAAGGGAATCAAGCGCAAATCATTGAAATTAATCAGGGATATAAGAAACCACAAAAGAACTAGGTAGGGTTTTCCACTTCTCAACCGCTCTAACCTTCGAAATTCTTGCTCATGAAACCCTAATCCTCCTAAAAAACTTTCAAGGTCTATTGATTAAATACCTGGAATCACTTAAAGATGGCGCTTGAAGGAGAGTCCTATGGAGCAAAGAAAAGTCCCCGAATTACGATTAGCTCAGTACCTAGAAGGTTCAGAATCTGAGAAGAAAGAATTTATCGACCAACTTTTTACGGGCCTTAAAGAGTATGGATTTATCGTTTTAAAAGATCACCCAATTAGCAATGAGCTGCTCAACAAAGCCTACTCTCTTTCGGAAGCTTTGTTTTCTCTTCCCGCCGACACAAAGAAAAACTATGTTTCAAAAAAGGGTGGAGGTCAGAGAGGCTATACACCTTTCGGTGTGGAACATGCGAAGGATCAAGCCGTTGCCGATCTTAAAGAATTTTGGCACGTCGGAAGAGAACTTCCTGAAAACCACAAGTACTCACAGGTTTACCCACCAAATCTTTGGCCTTCAGAACTTTCAGAATTCAAAGATGTATTTACTCGTATCTATAGCGAGCTCGATCGCTGTGGAGAAATTATTTTAGAGGCTCTCACGCACCCACTTGGTGTTGAGAAAAATTACTTCCGTAAAATGATCGAAGACGGAAACTCCATTTTGCGGCTTTTACACTACCCTCCACTACCCGAAGATCGTGATCCCAGAGCCATACGTGCTGCCGCCCATGAGGATATTAACCTTATTACTCTTTTGGTGAGCGCTTCGGCCTCGGGACTCGAACTCAAAGACCGAGATGGCAAGTGGCTATCGATTGAGTCAGATCCAAATTCTATTATTGTAGATTCCGGGGACATGCTTTCGAGACTCACTAATGAAGTCATTCCATCTACAACTCATCGAGTAGTAAATCCTGATGATAGTAGTACCAATCGCTATTCAATGCCCTATTTTATGCACCCTCACCCCGAAGCAGTTCTAAGCTGCCTAGATTCTTGCAAAGGACAGGGAGCTAAATACCCAGATATCACTGCACAAGATTTTCTAATGCAAAGGTTAAAAGAGATTGGTCTCGCCTGATTTTTTAAATTGAATGTTTTATTTCGATACTAAATTCGAGAGTTGTTTTAGATCGATAAATTTTTTGATTTTTTTTAAAGAGTCTCAAATCTATTTGAGGCTCTTTTTTGTTAAAAACATATACGGTTCGCAAAACTTTCCTTCGATTCATAGACTTTCATTTTCTTCATGCAAAAAAATTTTTATTGTTCAAAAGTTTCGTCTATTTAGTTTTCACACTCAGTGTAATTTGAAATTTGACAGCTAGCCCTTGGTCCTGTGAAATGAATTCAAGAGATCAGATTTTGTTCATGTAAGCTCCGAGATGATCTGAAAAGGTTGTACGTTAATTAGGAGAAAAGCATGGAACGATTGACTCTCAGTAATCTGGGAAAAATTCTTTTACTTGCCCTCGCCGCACTTGTCTTAGGTGCTTGTGAACTCGAGCAAGGAGATATTGAGCTCATTGATGATGCTCTTCTTGTTAACGAAGAAATGCCACAAGAAGTAGATCCTCCCGTCGTTGAAGATATGTGTTACGCCACGCGAGTTGAACAGCCCGAAGCTGAAATTACTCGCAAAATAGATATTCTGTTTGTAACAGATACCTCCGGTTCACTCTCTCAGGAGCGGGCCGCTATTGCCGAAGGGATCGAAGCCTTTGTAAATGAGCTCCCCGAAGAGGCCGACTATAGAATTGGTGTGCTTCTTGGTCACGGAAGCAAAAGTAAGTATTCCGGGCATCTCTATAAATCAAGTCATCACGAGCCCATTGTTTTGGATTCAGCTGAATTGAGTCTCAATGACATCCAAAGACACCTAAAGAACAAGCTTACAAAGACCAAAGGAGATAAATATTCAGACGGTGGAGAGGAAGGCCTTTTCTCCCTTACACAAATGCTTAAAGAGAATAATCTTAAATGTACTCAGGAATCCGGTTTCTTGCGAGAGGATGCGGCTCTTGCCGTGATCTGGATCGCCGACGAAAATGATATATGCGCACGATATCCCGATGGCGTGACCCCAGTATACGATCCCAATAAAATTGAACCAAAAGCGTTCCAAAGAGATTGCGCCAACGTTACTCCTGAATCCGTTGTCGCAGGTCTTCGTGAGCTAAAAGGTGACCTCCCCCTGTTAATCGCGGGGATTACCTATAACAATGTGGATACGGTTCCTAGAGGTGGCGAAAATGAAGTTGGCTACGGGTACCTCGAAACCATAGCCATCAATAAAGGTTTAAGTATTGATCTTGCCAACGGTGATTACGAACAAGGCCTAGCCGATATCGGCTTACTTGCCACCAAACAACTGAATCTAATTACCAGAGTAAAACTAGAAAAAGACAATATAGACAAAGAGTCAATTGAAGTCTGGGTGGACGGTCTTGCGGCTCCTTTTGAATACCTTGAAGATACCAAAGAAGTTTACTTACCTGAACCTGGTCAAGATCGTTCTTTGGTGGACATTAAATATTGTACCGTGAAGCCGACTCCAACTCCGACACCAGACGCTTCACCAACTCCGGCTCCAGACGTCGATCCGACGCCCACACCGAATCCGACACCGGCGCCAACTCCAACACCAAATACAGACATGGACCCTACGCCGACACCAACCCCACCAGTCGGTGACGAACCCATGGATATACCCGACGACCCTAACCTTTAACCACAAAGGGGACGAATCCGTCCCCTTTATTTTTATAGTTATTACGTAAGATTCAATTTCAATTCTCGTTAGCACCACCTACCACCGATGCTAATCGACGATCAGCTCCTACAATATCATCTTGCCCAAGGCGTTCACGAATAGGCCGCAAAATCGACCCAAAGTTATCGGCCAATCGATTAGCCAAAACTCCTGCAAATGGCCCACTAATATTTCCAACGATATCGGTATCGTTAGTCGTGTATTCATCGTGCTGATAAACAGCGACAAGATTGCTCTCTTCACTGTTTGTACAATCGAGATCCCTTATCAGGGTTAAAGAAGAAGCTTCATCCACTCGATAGTTTCCAGAAAAATTAACCAAGGTCGTTAGTAGGCCATAGGACTGACGACCATTTGCCTCTGGAACTGGTACCAGTTCGTGCATGAAGAATAGACACTCGCCGCCTTCAGTTGTACAGCGCTTTACAAAGTAGCGCTTTCCAACCTGCATTCCTTCAGAACGGACTACGGCTTCTTGCCCACCTCCTGAAGTATCGCCACTTGGAACGGCGAATACAACTGGATAATCGTAACCTTCAGGTGGATTCAGAAGTTCGGTCGTAATTGCTCGAGCGACCGCCTCGGCTGAACCACCATC
>JAUHWN010000022.1 GCA_030424665.1 Bdellovibrionia bacterium
TTCGACGTTAAGCGAGGTGAGTTTTTAGTTATCATTGGTCTCAGCGGATCTGGAAAATCAACACTTCTCAGGTGCCTTAACCGACTTCACGATCCTACGGCGGGTGAAGTTCTTTTCAATGAAAAAGATATTGCTCACGTTAAGGGCAAAGAAGTGAAAGAAGTTCGCCAAAAAATGGCCATGATCTTTCAGCACTTTAATTTGATCGAGCGGCATTCAGTAATTAAGAATGTTTTGACGGGAGCTCTTTCTAGAACCTCCACTCTTAAGTCTCTAATGGGCATGTTCGCTCAATCAGAAACTAAAAAAGCTAAAGAGTATTTGGATCTCGTAGGAATCGGCGCCAAGGCCTACACGAGGGCCGATCAACTATCTGGGGGCCAACAGCAAAGAGTGGCCATCGCCCGAGCACTCACTCAATCGCCAGAAGTTTTATTGGCGGATGAGCCGGTGGCGAGTCTTGATCCAGCCACCTGTCATACTGTAATGGATTACCTTCGCAAGGTGAATAGAGAGTTGGGACTAACAATTATATGTAATCTTCACTTTTTAAGTCTTGTTAAAGAGTATGCCGATCGAGTGATTGCGCTTAAAGATGGAAAATTGGTTTACGAGGGTGATCCCAAAGAAATCGACGAAGCCTGGTTTGAGAGAATCTACGGTGAAGGCGCTAAAGAAGTCCATGTGAATTAGGGAACTAGGTAAGGCTTATGGGGACGCACTTAATAAAACGAGTTACATTTGACGGGATAAACTTTGGTTTTCTCTTTTTAGTTTTTCTCCTCGGAATATTTACACCGAATGAAGAAGAGCTTTTAAATTTATCGAAAAATTCACTGGTTGCTCTGGGTTGTGTTGTTCTCGGTGTTGTTTTTAGTCTTATCATTAACAAGATGGGAATTAAAACTCTTGGTGAATTACTCTTTGCCCCTCCCCATAAAAAGACAGTCACTTCGACACCAGTCATTTGGTATAAGACTTTTTGGGGTGTTCAGACAGCGGGAACTGTTCTATTAATGAGTGTCCTTGGTTACTTTGTGACTGAGGTCAACGTTCGAGAAGTTCTCGACATTGAGAATATTAAAAACGTTTTGCGTTTGATTGAGCAGTTGGCGACTCCCAATTGGGAGGTTCTACCCGATGTTGTGTGGAAAGCGATTCAATCGGTCTTTATTGCCTTTATGGCGACTCTCATTGCAGTTCCTATTGCTTTTTTATTGTCCTTTGTCTCGGCCAAAAACATCATGGGAACGACACCTGTTGGATTTGTCATATATATGATGGCACGTACACTTTTTAATATCATGCGCTCCATCGAACCCATTATGTGGGCCATTATTTTTGCAATTTGGGTTCGCTTTGGACCCTTTGCGGGGATGTTGGCACTCTTAGTCCACTCAATCGCATCGCTTTCTAAGCAATACTCAGAAATAGTTGAGTGTGTTGACGAGGGGCCCATTGAGGGAATCGAATCAACGGGAGCAGGCTTTCTGCAAACTATTTGGTTTGCGGTAGTTCCACAGATCGTACTTCCATACATTTCTTTTACCATTTACCGCTGGGACATTAATGTTCGTATGGCAACGATCATCGGATTTGTAGGTGGTGGTGGTGTTGGAGAACTTCTTCTTCTCTACCAAAGACAATCATTGTGGAACGAAGTCGGTGTGGTGATTCTTGTTATCGCAGTTATCGTATGGCTCATGGATAACTTCTCTGCCTACGTCCGCGAAGCCATTAAATAACCCGTTCATTTCTTTTTTCTTGTATCACTTTTTCTATCTGGGGAATTCTTCTTCAGCGGGGATTTTGTTTAGACAGGTCCTCACCCAAAGCCAATGATATTTATCGTCGTTAGAAGTTACCGCGATAGAGATCTATTTTCGAGTTCCGCAGGTCTGTCTCACTTAAATAAAATTAGAAGGCTGCCGAGTTTAGGGCAATTCGAATTCTTGAAATACTATCCGAGGACTGTTTGAGAAAAAAGGCTCTCTATCGCGGTAACTTCGATCGATGACTTGAATGTCATTGGCTTTGGGCTGCGGAGCTAAAAAAATCCCCGCTGAAGAAGAATTCCCCAGGCAGAAAAATTAACTAATGAAAAAAGAAATGGATGGGTTATTTAAAAGCTCTGCCCAGGGTGGGCAGAGCTGATTGGTATGAGATTCGTTTAGAATGAAGTTTGGTAACCGACGTGAAGAGAGTAAGTTTGCCCATCGTAGTCACCTGTTGCGGTGTTAGAACCTGTGGGAACATCTCCGGCTTCTACTTTGGCACTATTGAATGAGTAGTCTCCAGCAAAGTGAAGCATGTGGTTTTCACTAAGCTCGTAACTCGAACCGAGAGAAAATCCCATTCCATCACCCGGTGGCTCAGAAACTGGGGTCGCAAAGCCTTTGTTAGTAGCCGGTCCTGCATATACGAAACCGGCTCTAATTGGCATAGAGAATCCGAGGTATTCGTAACCAATGCGGAAAGCTGTAGAATCTTTTGACTCCTGAGTGATGTTGTTAAGAACGTTGCTTCCACCAAATGTCATCGTCCCTTCAATCTCGAGTTCTTCGTTAACTGAGTAGTTGAACCAGTCAATTTGAAAATGAAACCTGTGATCTTGGACACCGTCGTAGTTAAATCCAAGAGAAACGAGCATCGGCAGTGACGACTTAACTTTTAGATCGTCTTCTTTTGCAAGGGGTACAGTTGTACCAGCCGCTGCTGAATTTTCAGCCTTACCTTCGGCCTCACCTTCGAGTGAAAATTTAACTTGAGTTCTTATTAGGAGACCGACTCCCCAATCATCAGTTCGATATTGAGCACCTAGTCGGGCACCAGCGTAGTCGATTCCAGTTAAGTTTTTGAGGTCAAGGGCCACTTGAGAAACAGTTGGGCCTGGAGTTGCGAAAGCGGAACCAAAACTATATTCAGCCGTAGCATAAGAAATTCGATAACCTAACCCCACTGAAAACTCATCGGTGATGTTGTAAGAGCCTCCAAGAGTCACTTCATAAACGGCAAGGCTCGTCGCAAACTTTGGCTTAAAAGCTGTTAGTGCCGGGCTTAGCTGAACTTCACCGATATCAACTTTTAGGCCACCTTGAACTGAGAATCCAACTCCCCAAGTAATTGAATCATCTATTTTTTGCGCATACCAAATAGCAAATGGAGTAGCGAATTCACTTGAAGTCCGTTGTTCTCCTGCTAAAGGGGCTTCATTGTTAATGGAAACTCCAGTTAGGTTGAATGAAAAATCACTGTCTCCGCTCATGCGACCTAGACCAGCTGGATTAAAAAAGAGTCCTTCGGCCCCTTCAACTGCAGCTGCAGCTGTGTTCGCCGTTCCTGAATGCTTTCCAGAAAGTGTTATTCCTTTTTCATACCCAACCGGATAGGCTGGAAGGGCAATCAAACTGATGAGAGCTACTAGTAAAGAAGCTCGTGCAAAAATTGTTGTCATTACTACCTCGATGTTAATCATTCTTTAAACTAAGGATTCTCTTAAGATATCCATACCAAAACTGAACTCCTGTATTGGAGACAATTATCCTGATTATAGGAAAATCTCAGAAAGGGTCACTTTTTTTCTGAAAAATGAAACAACCTTGTGAAAATATCCCTATATTTTGCCGAAAAGTAGAAGACGACCAAGAGGAAGTTCTCAACAGGAGTATACTTGGAGTGGGTGAATTCCCCTTTAAGTTAAAACTTTTTTGCCAAAGGAAGTACGTTTATGGAGCAGGCAATGCCAAAGTTAATGATAGTAGATGACGAAACATCGAATCTAGACCTGTTTAGAGAGCTTTTTGTTGATGAAGAGGACATGACGATTGAGTGCTACGCCTCGGGAAACGATGCACTTGACGCATTTGATAATTCGAGTCCAGACGTTATGATTCTTGATGTCATGATGCCTGGTAAGACGGGTTTCGAAGTCTGCGAAGAAATTAAAGCAAAAGCTAAAGGAAGCAAGACTAAAGTCATAATCGTAACTGGTATGGCCGGCGACGAAGTCGAGCAAAAAGCGCGCGAAGTGGGTTGCGACAGTTTTTACCTTAAGCCCGTGGATATGATGGAACTTTACAATGAGGTCATGGAAGCTCAATGAGGAAACTCTTTAACCCCATTTTGAATAGCATCATTTGGTTGGCAACTCGTGGGGTTAACGGTCAGGCGGGCTCTGCCCACGATCGCATCACTATATTTGTCAATTCCTTGGGACTATTTGGAATTTTTGCGGTCTTTCCGATTGCCGGAACTCTATTGCAAAAAGGCATTCCCATTGAAAACTCCCTCTACTTTATTTCTGTACTCATTACTGCGCCCTTAGCAATTTTCTTTAATTCTAGAAATCAGCATTTTGTTGCGCGCTGTATGATTCTCTTTGCCTCGATTTATATCGGTTGGGGAGCAGGAATTTTCTTTGGCAAAAGTTTTAACGGTCACTATATTTTCTTTGTTTCCATTATCCTTTCATTAACAGCCTTTGTTCGAGAACATTGGAGTATTCGCATCGGAACCTTTGCATTGGCCGTTTCAGGGCTTTTAGGGATGGATTACTTTTACCATACTGGAGTCTTTCCCATTACCGGATTTAACTCCATTGAATTTCCTTTATCGACTCTAATTTTTGATACCTTGGCCATTTCTGGGTTCATATCGATTATTACTTTTATCGAAAAGTCCTTTTCAGAAAAATATGAAGCGCAATTAGAAGATCTAAATACAAATCTTGAAACTCGAGTGAGAGAACGGACTGAGCAATTGGTAAAAGCTTCTGAAGAAGCCATTGCTGCTAATATGAGAAAGTCCCAGTTTGTTGCAAATACATCCCATGAACTAAGAACCCCGTTGCAAGGGATACTTGGTTTTAGTCAATTGGCTGATCTCAAGTTGAATAAGCTCACCCCAGAAAATTTCAGCAAAGAAAAAGTTGAAAAAATTCAAGAGCAAATTCGCAGGGCCCAAGGGAACGCCAATCGGTTGTTGAGTCTAATTGAAAGACTCCTTGAATTAACTCGTTTTGAGTCAGATGAAGAGCGAGTCTTTCCGTCGCATTTTAATATGAAGGATCTGATCAAAAGTGTTATCGAAGAGACCCATGGCTCTGAGTACTATCAAAAACAAAAAATTGAATTTGTAAGTCAGCTCGACTTTGAAAATATCTTTTCGGACCAAGTTCTCTACCGTCAAATAATCACAAATCTCATTGTTAACGCAGTTAAGTACTCGCACGAGGGAAGTACAATAAATGTGAAGCTTTTTCAAGAAGGCGAGTTAATATCCTGTTCGGTTGTAAACCAGGGCTTTGGTATTCCCGAGGATGAAGTGAAAGAGATCTTCGAGCCCTTTTATCAAAGTTCAGCGACCGACCGTAGAGTTGGTGGAACTGGTCTTGGTCTTACTCTTTGCTCAAAGTACGCCCGTAACCTTGGTGGCAGTTTGGACTTGATGAGTCCCGATCCGGAGGCTACTGAATTCAAAGTTTCTATTAAACCCCTTAATAAAGAAGAGTACTCTCTACCAAAAGCGGCGTGATGGTCAGTTCGAATCGAGTCAGAAGATTCAAAGAGAAATTGATCAGTGGATTTCGCTTCGCTTTAAGACCTCTCACAAAATTGTTATTCCTAGGAGTCGATGGCTCCATCGCGAACTCTCAAAACCGTATAACCATAGTCACTAACACTTTAGCTATTACTTGTAGTTTCATGAACTTTATTCAGGTCTACCAGCTAAGCCAGTTGGGTGTTTCGAGTGACCTTATTTTATACTATAATTCGGCTTACCCTATTGTTCCTGTTATCCTCTATTGCAATTGGAGGAGGCGTCTTACAGTTGCCAGAATATTAGTTTTAGTTGGAGCAATCTATCTGACTCTTGGAGGCTGCATAATATACGGGAAGACCTTTAATGGTCATTATGGTTTTTTTGTCGTAATAATTTATACGATTATAGCTTTTTCTAGAGAAAAAATTTGGTTGCGAATGAGTTTGTTTATGTTTTCATTTTCTCTTCTTCCTCTCGTAGATTATTTTTCAAGAATCGGTGCGATCCCGATAACTAATTTTCTCTCTATGGATTTTTCACCATACGTTCTCTATTTCGATTCAATTCAAATACCTTTATTTCTTTCATTAATTGTATTAATGGAGTTTCACTACTCAATGAAATATAAGAGTGAATTAGAGAATTTAAAAAATAATCTGGAAGACCTAGTTGAAAAGCGTACTGAGTCCTACCGTATAGCCTCAGAAGAAGCGCAAAAGGCCAATTTGCGTAAGTCTCAATTTTTAGCTAATACCTCTCATGAGTTGCGTACTCCACTCCAGGGAATTTTGGGGTTTAGTCATCTGGCAGACAAAAATATAGATAGAATTGAAAAGGCCAAAGACTTTAATGGGGCCGTTGAGAGAGTGCGCGCGCAACTTACTCAAGTTGAAGGAAATACTGGGCGACTCCTTGATCTCGTTGAGAAGTTACTTATTCTCTCGCGATTGGATTCCAAACAGAGGAGGCTTGTTGGGTCAGGATTTAGGGTACATGAGGAAGTGGAGAAATTGGTTGCTAATTTTAACGCCCTCGATGACGAGGATCGAATTGTCTTTATATCAAATTTAGACAGGGATACTGAGATTATCACAGAGGGATCACTATTCAGGTTGATTCTCGACAACCTTATCGATAACGCAATAAAGCACTCGGACTCAAATAGTAAAATATTTTTAACCTTGAATTACGATGGCCATATTCTTAATTGTAGGGTCACCAATAGAGGTATTGGTATCCCTGAAGAGGAGGCTGAAGACATCTTTGAAGCTTTTTTTCAGAGTTCACGAAGTGATCAGAACGTCGGCGGGACCGGCCTGGGGCTGACCCTTAGCTCAAAATATGCGAAGTTTCTTGGGGGAGAAGTCAAATTAACGAATGGAAGCCCTGAAAAGACAGAGTTTCTTTTTTCATTAAAGGTTGAATTGATGAGTGAAGCTAAAGAGCTTGTAGCTGCTTGATGAGTTGATTGACATCGCTTGCAGTTAAACCCTCTATTGAATTGACTTTGTAAAATCGAGGTTCATTGATACAGCCAATGTCATTGTCGTCTATAATGAGATAGGGGCGGTCGCCGTGAATCTCTAGCCAGTCTTTGATTTCCTCGTAGCGCGATTGCCTTCCGGCGGTACTGTCATCAGTCTTATCGTAGATCAGTTCAGAGCGGTCAAAGCCATCGCGAGCGAGCATCTCCCGCAGATTCTCAATGCTCTTGCCAATTCTCCAGGTACTAGTGACAACTATAGAGTCAATAGAGAGGCTTCTGCAGAGCCGTGAGAGCTCTTTAAGATTGGCGCTGTCAAATGTTTTACCTATGTATTCCTTTGGGTTCTCGCGCTGTTTTTCAGCAAAAATACGATTATTTAAAACACCATCGAAATCAAGAAAAAGGGTTAGGTTCTCATTCATAGACATTATTATATGCAAAAAATTTCAAAGCATCATTCACTTGTCTGGAACCTAAACAAAAGAAAAGTGTCGAACTACTCGGCAATTCTCACTCTGATACGGAACGCTTTGTCTTTTTATGATTCATACCTAGCATAAAGTCTCGAAATTTCCCGTAAAAAAGGCTTAACTAAGGATTAAGTGAATGAAGACTATCTCCGATTGCTTATACAACGAGACTGTAGTCTCGATTGGACTGAACAAAAGGTGAGGAAAAAATGCAGACTCATTTCTATGTAGCACAATCAGGCGAGACCAAGGGCCCATTTTCTGTGGAGCAAATCATCGAGCAGGTGAGAGCCAAGACTTTAGATCTTGTCGACTATTGTTATGACGAAAAGCAAGAGGATTGGATTGAGCTTGGTAAACATCCCGTAATTGGTGAGCAAGTTCTAGAAGCGGTTAACAACACATTGTCCGGTGTTAAAACGACTAATCCAGAAGAGATGGAAAACACGGTAGTAGAAAAGACAATTGTTGAGCAGCAAAAAGCGGTCTCCGATCCTGCAGATTTTGAATGGTATGTTCTCAAGGGTGAAAGTAAGTTCGGTCCCTTTGCCTATAGAGATATCGTTCGTATGCTACAAGAGAAGTCAATTTTTGAATTTGATTATGTTTGGAACCAGAATCTAACAACTTGGAAGCGAGTTGCCGAACTTTCTGAATTTAGTCCCGAGTCGATTAGAGACTTGAAGGACTCAGGAAGTGAAGAGATTTCTGAGATCTTTTTTAGAAGACGCCATGTTCGGGTGGGTTTTTTGTCATCAATCATCGTGCACGACAATCGCCACGTTTGGAAGGGCAAGAGTATTGAGGTTAGCGCTGGTGGAGCAGGTCTTGTCATCGAGAATGCTATGTTGCAACCAGGGCAAACTCTCTATCTCCATTTCAAACCCGCTGATGGACTTCCGCCTTTTAATGCTGTTTGTGAAGTTGTGTCTAAGCAGTACATGAAAGGTGTTAAGGATAAAAAGACTCCGATTCGTTATGGGGTCAAGTTTACGAGTATTAATACTCAGGCGCAGAGAAATCTTCATGACTTTACGTCTAAAAGATCAGACGCGCAAAACGATGCGAAGGCCGCATAGATAAAATTAGAATCATTCGTCAATAGCATGTACTCTCCGGCGAAATAGAATATACAACTAAATATTGAAATCTAAGCTCAATCATTTGCATGTACACAGTCAGAGCTAAAAGACTTCGGAGAGTCGTCAATGAACTGGGTACGTTTGCTGTTGAGTTTGACATTCATATATTCCTTTGTAGGTTGCGGGAATGATGCGAGTTTTGATCTTGCACCCGAAACTGACAATGCTCGTTTATCCCTAAAAATAAATGATGAAGTCGATATTCTCTGGGTAATCGATAACTCGAGTTCAATGGAGAAGCATTCGCAGGCTTTGGCGAGTCAAATGCAGCCTTTTGTTGAAGCTCTCAACGAAACAAAACTCGATTACCGCATGGGAATTACAACCACAGACATGAGAACCCCGCCGACAGGGCAGCAAGGAATCTTTATTGGGCAAACCGATAATGTGCTCTCTAGCCGTACACCTGATTTGATGAATGTTGTTACAAATCGCATGTACAATGTTGGACAAGGTGGATCACCTGTTGAGCAAGGTCTTGCAGCTATGAAGGAAGCCCTTTCTGAGGATAAGCTGAATTTTCAAAATACCGGTTTCTTTAGACAAGACTCTCTTCTCGTTGTCATCTTCTTGACTAACGAAGACGATCAAAGTGTAAACGAAGATTATGTGCAATTTCTTGATGACCTAAAGCCTCCTCTTCCTTCTGGAGAGAGATCTTGGGTTGCTCACTTTATCGGAGTATTACCAGATAATAACTCTTGTTCAACTTTTGGTAACGATTACCAGCCTGGGTATAAATACCTCGAGTTGGTAGACGCTTCTGGTGGAATTGCTGAAAATATTTGTACTGCCGACTTGAGGTCAGCACTGACTGCGGTTAAAGCGCGAGTGATTGACTTTATTTCTGAATTCGCTCTTGAGAGAGAGCCAGTTGTAGAAACCATTCGGGTTTTTGTAAATGGTATCGAAGTAGATAATGATCCAGATAATGGCTGGATCTATTTAGAAGATAAAAATGCAATTCGATTTAATGGTTCTTCGGTCCCGACGGCCGATGCAAGTATTAAAATCGATTACGATCCTGCAGGAATTAAAAAGTAATAAGGGGGATATCATGAAGGTGTTTCAAATGATCGCAGACGGTGGGATACCAGCCTTTGTCATTATAGGCATGGGTTTATTTGCACTAGCTGTAATTATTGAACGAGTAAAGGTTCTTTATAAAGACTATGCTATTAGTTCAGAGTCTTTTATGAAGCAAATTAGAGGAATGGTGATGAAAGATCAAATCGAAGATGCGATTACTTTTTGTGCCAATCAAGGTGATAAGCCACTTCCTCACGTTGTAAAAGCTGTATTGGAGCGATCTGATCGCGATGACGAGTCTATAAACCAAGGGATGGATATCGCCATGGCTGAGGTTATTCCTAAGTTAGGAAAACGACTTGGTTACCTTGCGATGATTGCAAACGTATCTACGTTGGTTGGACTTCTTGGAACGATTCAAGGTCTTATTCTCTCGTTTGAAGCTGTGTCCTTTGCCGACCCGTCGCAGAAGCAAGAGCTATTGGCTCAAGGTATTTCGATGGCGATGAATACAACAGCACTCGGTCTTTCAGTAGCGATTCCTGTGATGGTTGTTTACGCCTTCTTGCACGCTCGCCAGGGAAGACTTCTCGAAGAAGTTTCTGAGCATTCAGCGAAGGTCGTGGATATTCTTACAACTCGACATTACGCGCCTCTTTCTATGCAGGGAGTTGTGACGGCTAATAAGAAAGATAATCAGCCGCCAAAGGCCCCGCCAAGAGCATCGTAAACAATTATTAGGTGGTAGGATATTATGAGAAAGAAGACAATAGTTAAAATGCCAGAAGAGCCAAACTATGATTTAGACTTGGCTCCCATGCTTGCGATGATGGTCGCGCTCATTCCTATTCTTTTACTATCTACTGTATTTGTTAAAGTAAAAATTATTGAATCTCCACTCCCCCAGGTAATTCAAGAAGCGATCGCTGAAGATCAGAAAAATGGCGAGCGCAAGGTAGAGATTTCACTAGAGGCGAGTCTAAAGGGATTCGTCCTCGTTGTGGATAACAACGGTAGAAAGCAAAAAAAGAAATTCTCCGCGACTAAAGGAGAAGAGCTTAACTTAGATGGCCTTAAAAAAGCTTTGATTGAAGTAAAAAAGAGGTATCCACGTTCTTTCCAACTCATGCTTAAGCCAGGAAGTGAACTGAGTTACAAGCAGATAGTTCAGATCATGGATACAGCGAGAGATACCGGAAAGAACGGGCCAGAGTTTACTGTCAAGAGTTCTCAAACAGAGGAAGAAGCCTCGACAAATTTGATGTTCCCGAAAGTTGTTTTTGGGAATTTAATGGAGGGTTAAATGTCTCGAGTAACAGAGCGAATGAGACAAAACAATAAAAAATCAACATTCGTACTCCAGCTGACGGCGATGGTTGATATGTTCACTATATTACTAGTTTTTCTTTTAAAAAGTTACTCGACGAGTGCGGTTAATATTACTCCTTCTGAAGGGCTGAATTTACCCTTTTCTACCTCGCAAGAGGCACCTATTGAGGCGCTTAAGTTAGTTGTTGCTCAGGATGGTGTTTTTGTTGGTGATCAAAGGGTCATCGACTTTAAAGACGGACAAGTGCTCAATGAGGACATGAGTAAAGATGATCCAGACTTCTTGACGAAGCTTTATGCGTACTTAGAAAAAGAAGCGACGAAAACCCAAGAAATTGCAGCACGAAATCAGGCTATTCAGTTTACAGGCAGGATTCTGATGCAAGCTGATGAGAACCTGTCTTATGTGACTTTAAAAAAAGTCATGTATACGGCCTCCTTGGCTGGGTACACAGATTTAAAGATGGCGACAATTGGAGAATAGAAACCAATGAAAAGTTTAATGATTCTCATTTTAGCATTTAGTTTCAATGCCCTTGCTGATGAAGATCAGAAGAATAGCAATGTTATTAAAGAGCTGAGAATGGTTGAAGGCCAAGAAAAACAAAATGAAATCAAAGCTCTTAAAACCGAGCTCCTGGTAGAGCAAAGCGAAAAAAGAGCTTTAGCGCAAATAAAGAAGCTTATTAAAAAGTATCGTGGTACTCCCATGGAGGCCGATATGTGGTTTCGCTTGGCGGAACTTCATATGCGTCGAGCAAAAACAGAACGCTTCTTTGAAATCCATCGCACCAGCGAAACTGTAACAAGTTTTCTCCCGAGGAGAATTAAAAAGGCCTCGCAGTCTAAGGAGATACGCAAGGCTATTGAAGTCTACGAGAGAATTCGAAAACGTTTTAAGAACTACTCTCGACTCGATCTCGTGTTATTTAATAACGCCTTTGCGAGACAGCAATTGGGTCACCAGAAAAAGGCTGAGCGCCTGTATTGGCAAATTGTAAAGCAGTTTAAAAATTCACTCTTGGTACCGGATGCTCACCTTGCTATTGGTGAAATTAACTATGACCTCAGAAAATTTCAGTTGGCTCTCGAACATTTTATGATGATCGAGAAGTATCCAAATTCACGGGTCTATCCTTATGGTATTTATAAGGCGGCTTGGTGTGCCTACAACTTGAGAAATGCACTTGATGCGATGAAAAAGCTCGAAAAAGTTGTGGCCTACGGTAAGTATATCAACGAAAAGAAATTAGACTCTCGTCTCGACTTAAGAAAAGAAGCTTTGAGAGATATGTCTCTTTTTTACGGAGAAGTCTATGAAGCGGCAGATGCGGTTTCCTATTTCAAGGATCAGGCTTCTGAGCTCGACATGTCACCTTATGTTCTTCGTCTTGTAGGTCTCTATCGGCGTCATTCACGCTTTCAGGATGTGGAGCAGGTCTTAAAGGAGCTTATTAAAGCGGTACCAGATTCAGATCAAACTCCTGAAGCTTTTCACATGTTAGTAATGAATTATGAAGAAATGCGCAACCGCGAAAAGGCAATTGGCCAGTTGGCTGAATTTTCAGGCTTTTGTACCGACTTGCCAGCGAAAAAAGATGATAAAGAAAATCTTTTAAAGAATATCTGTACGCAGAAAATCTCTCTTACTTCTAAGAACTTGGCTGCAAAATGGCACCGCATGTGGAAGAAAAACGAGAGTTTCCCAGTATTTTCAAAGGGAGCTGAGGCAGCATACAAAACCTATATTAAGCATAATGATGCAAGCAAAAAGGAAATGGGGCCAATCCGCGGAAGTTATGCCGACCTACTTTACCAGATGAAGCGGTTTAGAGAGGCTAGTAAAGAATATGCCATGGTCCGTCTGGCCAAACCTGATAAAGAACTCGATCACTCAAGTGCTTATTCGGCGATTGTCTCTCTCGAGAAGTCGGTTAAGGACAATTGGAATGATGATGATGAAAATATTTTTGTGAATCTTAGTAAATACTATTTAAAGCAGTTTCCAAAGGGAGAGTACTCTCTAGATATTCGCTTTAAGAAGTCGCTCATAGCCTATAAAAAAGAACGCTATGATGAAGCAGCGCCGGACTTTAAGCTTTTGGGGACTCAGTATCACAAAACCGAAAAAGGGCAATCGGCCCAAGATCTATATCTTGATATTCTAAATATCAAAAAGAACTTTGGACTTTTAAAGACTGAGGCAAAGACCTTCTTGAAGCTGGCGAGTAATAAAGAGCGTCAGGTGAAGATTAAACGAATCTATCAGGAGGCATTTTTCTCAGAGGTCCAACAATTCGAAGATGGTGCTAAGAAGGAACAAGCCATCGAGGGTTACATCTCTTTTGCGAAAGAAAACCAAAATTCTCCTTTAGCTCCCAAGGCCTGGTGGAATGCCAGTCAGCTTCTCTTTTCCACTGGAAAGATCGTTAAAGGATCCAACACCTGTATAGCCTTTTCGAAGCAGTTTCCTAATGATAAAACGAGTAGGGACTGTTTGATTCAGGCGGCTGGCGAACTCGAGCAAATTGGTGAAATTAAGGATACCATCAAAGTTGTCTCCAAGCTTGAGACTCTTGATCCGGACCACGCGACCAAGTGGCTTGAGATTAGAGCTGACTTTATGAGTTTACTCGGGCAAACAGCGGGAGCATTGAAGCTTTACTCTAAGGCTATCGATACCCTTAAGCCTGAAGAGAAGATCAAGAGACTCCTGAAGATGGCGAGTATCCATAGAAGACAAGGCAGCCAGGCCGAGCTCAAAGGGATTAAAACCGAACTGATGAACATGGGAGCTGAGCCCTATTCGTCGAGATATTTAACAGATCGTGCTTATGATAAGTTTGAGGCGAAGGATTTTCCAGAGGCCTTTAAGTTGGCACGGAAAGTTGTCGGTACGGCAAAGGCCGATATTAGAGATAAGGCGCGCGCTCGATTTCTTCAGGCCGAAATCCTCAGAGGTGAGTTTGATCGTCAGAGTGTTAAAGCTCGGGTCGAAAGAATTGCCCTTGTTCTTGCAATCAAGACTGAAAAACTAGAGAAAGCGCAAAAAGCATTTCAGGCGACACTCAATTACGGTGACCCCGAGTTCTCAGTAAAATCTCTGGAGAATTTGTCGGCTATGTATTCAGAGTACGCTCGTTCGATCAGAACAATGACTTTGCCGGCTGATACGCCAGAGCAAGATGTGCAGATTTTTAGACAAGAGATCGAAGCTCTTACAATACCTATGGAAGAAAAGGGAGTCGATACATTACAATTGGCTCTACAGGCGGCGAAGGACGCTAAACTAATCGATGGAAGTGTAGTTCGGCTAGAAGGCAAGATTAACAAACTCAATATGAAAGAAACAGATGTCCCAGAACTTCAAATCTCTCTACCTGCGTTTGCTGGGCCACGAATTAGGGAGGTGGGATCATGATGCGATTCCTATTACTCTTTGGCGTTCTTATGAGTCTTGGTTGCGCGACGACACCCGGACAAAAAGAGGATGCTGAAAAAAGAAAATCCACAAAAGCTTACTTCAAAGGTTTAGAGGCTGAAGATCTCAAGCCTGATGAGAAGAGTCGAAAGCTTTGTAAAAAAGGACTCAAGACGGCCAAAGAGGATGGTTGGAAAGCCATGATCGTTTCGGCCAATCATTGTCTGAAGGCTGAAAATCGCAGTGCCCTCAAATACCTAGCCAAGAGCCTCTCTAAGCGGTTTCCGGTCTCTCCGTGGGGTTCGTATTATCAATCTTTGGTTTCTGAGTTAGAAGGAAACCTCGAGCTTTCAGAATGGTATATTGATCTGGCTGTTAAAAAGTCTGGTCAAACAGTAGGTCTCTTCGATTACCAAAGGGCCCGCCTGCAGTACCAAAAAGGCAATCTTGTAGAAAGTGTCGAACTTTTTGAACGTGCATTGAGTAAAGATAAAACACTGAAAAGTGCAAAACTACTGCTCGGTGAAATTTATTATCAGCAGAGAGACTATAAGAAGTCGGCTCGGTTTTTTGATGAATCTTTCACAGCATTCGATGCAAGCCCGCAAAGATACTTAGCCTTTTCCTATGCACTTGTACAAACCAAGCAAGTCGAGCGCTGTATTGAGGTGATAAGTCAGGGAATTCGTAGAAATCCTCTACACCTCAATTTGCGACTCTACCTTGCTAAAGTCTATGAGACCGTTAAAAATGACTATAAGAACGCTTTGTCAGAGTACGAGGAAGCTCATGATCTGGTAAAAAGTGGTCGAATTAAGACGAAACCGAACTTAGATCTGGCCAAAAAGATTCAGTTTCTAGAAAAGAAAATTGAAGCGGATGCTGCTAAGGCCAAAAAAATTCGAATTTCGCAAAGAGGATATTAGGTGAACGTTATGAGAAGAATATTCTTAATCATTGCTATATTAGCTATTGGCATCCCTTGTTTTGCAAAAAAGGTTAAGTATAGAAAAGTTCAGGAAGTAGATTTTGAACAAACCGATATCGACGGTAAAGTGAGAAATCCCGATGGAGCTTATCTCGTACAAAAACGAGGCGTAGACTTTCTTCCGATGTATAGAGTCAAATCAACCTTTGATGAGAATATCAAAGAATCATTTGAGTATTTGAGGTAGTCAGATGAGAAGGGTTGAATTGCAAGTCGAACATTTTCATGGAAACCGATTTCTGAAGTCTCGTCGCTTTCGTAGAACGAATGACCTCATCATTATGGGGTCTTCTCCTTCGGCAGACATTCGTCTCGTCGGTGAAGACATTAATCCGATCCATTCGGCGATTGAGTTCAATGGCAATGATTGGATCCTTTTTGATCTTGCGAGTCCAACTGGAACTCGCGTTAATGGTCAACTAGTTATCGAAGAAAAGATTACGCCTGAAACAGTCATATCAATTGGAAGTCATGAACTTCATCTCATGCCAAAGGAATTTAAAAATAATCTCTTCAGAAGACAAAGTGATGTTAATGGTGGAAGAGCCGGAGAAGGGCAAGAGGATGAAAGACGTCGAAGCGAAGAGATTGCTGATTTACTGAAAACATATCATCAAGTTGTCATTCGACGAAATAACATGATTGTGGAGTCACAACTTCTTCCTAAGGGACAGGCCTACGAGTTTTTATTTGGTAAAGAAAAGAAAATGCTCGAATCTCCCCATACGACTTCATGGCAGAGGCACGAATTTGGAACCTTTGAGATTCAACAGCGCCTCGTTACAGCGAGAGATCTGCTTCTCGAAAAAAAGAAGGTTGAGCTTACTAAGAATGACAAATTAGGACTCATTATTGCGGGAACATTGAGTTTATTGATTTTCATAGGTGTCATAATAACTGAGTTTTCAGGAACAGAAGAGGTTGCGAAGAAAGAATTCAAAGAGAATAAATTCTCTAAAATGATTTACGACGCAAAACTAACTGAGGCAAAGAAGAAGTCCTCTTATAAAATTGTTAAATCAATCAAGAAGAAGACAGACACTAAAAAAACAAATAAAATACAGCCTAAGAAGATTGCCAAGGCTGCGGCTTCGAAATCTGATCAGCCTAAGGCTAAGAAGCGTCTAGTAACTAATATTCGAAAAGCGGGACTCGGTAAGCTAATCGGTCGAATTTCGAAGCGCGCCAATCGCAGTCTTTCAATTGGAGCGAAGATAGGTCAGCGTAAAAGCAAGTCTGAATTCAGGGGCTCTGGTCGAGCCGTCGCCTCGGTGGCTTCGGTTAACGCTAAGCTTGGAAATGGGAATGTCAAAGGAAGTCGCTATAAGTTGGCCGCAGTTGGCACCAAAGGAAAAGGTGGCGGAATCTCTAGTTTCAAGGGACTCGGCGGCCTCAGTGCGGGCAATGTCGCTAGTGGTGATGTTGGTATTATCGAAGAAGAAACAGAGATCCAAGGTGGGCTCGAGCGCGATGTTATTGCTCGTTATATTAAGTCCCAGCTTGGACAAATTCGCTACTGCTACGAAAGGCAGCTTAGTGCGAATCCTGATTTGTACGGAAAAGTGCAGGTCAAATTTACAATCGGTTCTACGGGTCGTGTTACGACTCAGAATATAGGATTAACGACTTTAAAAAGCGCCATGGTTGAAGGATGTATTTTGAGGCGTGTAGCAAAGTGGCAGTTTCCGACACCAAAAGGTGGTACTCAGGTGAAGGTGAAATATCCTTTCTTGTTTAAAAGTACCAACTAAAAATTTAAGGTTTAGGGATCTGCTCCTGCTACGCTGAACGTTTGTGAGGGAGCAAACATGTCTCAAAATATATTTAATTGGATAGTAGTGTGTGTTTTTCTAACCGCTGGGCTGCCTCTTTTGGCTCAAAGCAAGAAGGCTGATGCGAAGGCACCAGCTCAAGAAGCCAAGAAGGGTGGGGCGACCGAGGGCGATAAATTAGATATTTCTGATTTAGAGCAAAAGTACTGGACTGCAAAAGATACTAACTTCAATGTTGTGCAGAACAGAACTTACGCGAAAGCAAAACGGGTCGCGGTCTCTGCCACTTATGGAAATCTAATCAACGATAGTTATTCTCGGGCCTCAAACCTTAGTATTTCAGGTTCTTACTACTTTACTGAGCGTTACGGCGTTGAGCTGAACTACACCGATGTAGATTCGCAAGACAATAAGTTGGTCGAGACCTTCGAAAGTGACTTTGGTACCACTCCAGATCACGGAAAGGTTAATTCGTACATCGGTGCCGGATTTCACTGGGTTCCTTTTTACGCAAAAATGAGTCTTCTGGGTAAGCGCATCCTGTATTTTGATATGGCATTTACTCCGGGCCTCGGAATGACGACTTACGATCAGCAAACTGATGTTGGAACTCGTTCAAAGTCTGCTCCAACATTTAGTATCGACGTAACACAGAGTATCTTCTTTTCTAAGAACTTTGCGGTACGAGTTGATTTTAAAAACCGATTTTTCCAAGAAGAAGTTATTGAATATAGAAAGTCGCCAGCCACGCAGGCCGCGGGACAGGATAACCAAACTGTGAGAACTGATTTTACGACCAATTCTCTGTTGATGTTTGGTCTAACTTTCTTTTATTAATTATTGGAGGCTATAATGCTTCGGTTACCATTAATCATATGTATCATAATACTTTTCTCTGCAGTGAATGCTTTTGCCGGTTCGATCTCTGCAGAGGGGGGGTATGAAGAGGCTTTGGTGTACTCGCAAAAGTTTGAAGGTACTAAGGGAAGTTCACCTGAAGTGGCTCAAACAAATGAAGGTAAAAAGCCAAAGAGTATCGTCAATCAGGCTAAGGCCGCGTGGACCAAGTTGAAATCTTGGGTGTTTTCAAAAGATGAGGCTCAGCCAGTTGCTCAGCCATCTAAAAAGAGCGAAGTCAAACAAGTCGCAAAGCCGATTGTGAAAGAGAAAGAAAAAACCGAAGCCGAACTCTATCTTGAAGCGCAACCAAGAAACGCCAAAAAAGAAGTTCAAACGATTTCACAGACAAGCAAAGAATTTGCGCAGAAGGGTGGTATTGTCGTAGTAGATGGTGGTAAGTCGGCAACCCCGAATAAAGGTCTGATCTTAAAGAAGAATAAAGCACCCACATACGAGCCCATTGTGAAGCTAAAGAAAGTTGAATCCATTCCAAGACTCGATATCGGTCAAGAGCCTAAAGTGAGTGCATCTGACTATTCGATTAATAATATTCAGGATGCCCTCGGACTTGGAAACCTCAATTACAAACTAAAGCTAAAGCCAGCTCTCACAAAAAAAGATAAGGAAAAGTTGGCAGATTCTAAGAAGTTTAATGTCCGTAAGACAGCGATGAAAACTAAAGCTAAAACTTCTAAAATTCCTGTGCCAAAGATGGGTGTAGAAGATGTCTTAGCTCTGGATCTAGCAAAACTAAAAGAGTCTCTTGTTCAGGAGAGAGCCTATAATCCACTTTCGAAAAATGAAATGCTAATGCTTGGTGGTCTTTTACTTTTTAGGCAAAAAGGGGAATGTGCGTCGGCGGCCAGTCTTTTTCACCATCTATCGAAATATAAAGACTTTAAAAATGAGGCCTTCTTTCATCTCTCTATTTGTGGGAAGCGCTTAAAACTCCTCGGGGACCACTACGAATATGCTATCAAGGTTCTCAATACTCGAGACCCTTTCTACGCCAAAGAGATGGCTCTTTACGTTAAAGAAGATGTGCCCTCAGAGTTTCTAGAAGCCTATGGGGCGGCTCTCTATGGAGCTCTTCGTGACAAAAATCTTAATTTGATGGGTAATGATGTCATTAAGAATTCTGCTTCTCTAGTGGTTGCAAATTGGGCTCTTCAGACTAAAAAATTCTCCCTGGCGCTTAAGTATGCCGGACAGGTCGATAAAAACTACGATAAGTATTATCAAGCGCTTTATTACAAGGCTATTGCAAACTATGCCCTAAATCGCGTTAAAGAGGGTATTGATGTGCAAAAGACTCTCTATCAAGCACTTAATACAAGTAAGAGCGATAAAAAGTTTGAGGCTTTGGCAGCCTTAAATTTGGCACGAATGGAGTTTCAATCGGGTCTTTATGTACGATCGCAAAAGAATTTTCTCAAGGTCTACAAAGATCACCCACTTTGGTTGCCGTCGCTTTTTGAGTTAGGCTGGGCCCAGCTGCAGTCTGGTGATTATTCGGGCGCTATCGGTAATATGTACTCACTTCACTCTCCGTTTTTTAAACATATTTACAAGCCAGAAACTTACGTCATTCGCTCGATTGGTTATTTGAAGCTGTGTCAGTATGGAGATGCCTATCGATCGTTAACACGACTCGAAAAAACATATCGTCCATTCATGGATGAAATTGGTGGTTACACTAAGAAAAATAAGAAGGCTCGTACTTACTACAGTACTGTAAAGAAATATCTTCGGTCTAATCGAAAGGTTAAGGTTGATGGGCTATCACCAGAAGTGATTAGAGAGATGGCTCGCCATCGCGATTTTATTAATCTGCAAAAATCATTGAATCGCGGTATTGACGAGACGAAGGTTTACAATGGTTTGGCCAACAGTATCCATGCGAATATTAAGAAGTATCAGAAGTATATCGCTCGTTCAAAAAATAAAATTAGAATAAATAAACTAGCGCTAAAGCCACCCAAAAAAGTTTCAAAAAGAAAACCTCTTTCGAAAGTACAAAAGGACGACTTGAAAAAGTGGATTAGGATCGAGGCAAATAAAATTGAGACCTATAAGTTTATCTTAGCGATCCACAAGGATACTCTGAAGTATCAAAACAAATTTAAGAAGAGAAGTCTGGACGCGCTAAAAAAGAGGAATTTCAAGACGAAAGCAAAAGTTGAACTCGTCTTAGCTGCTAGACTTTTTAAAATGAAAAAAGATTTAAAAATGTATCTCGATAATAACGAATTCCTTCGATACGAAGTCTTTTCTGGTAGTGGTGAGAACATTCGTTTTCAGGCTGCTGGTGGACAGGTTGAAGGTAAGCGTATCCCCGCTAACGTTATTCCCGAGTCAAAAGAATTAAAATGGGATTTTGATGGGGAGTATTGGGCCGATGAAGTCGGGCATTACAAGAGTTCTCTTAAATCCAATTGTCCTGAGGCGAAGAATCGTGGTCAGGCTAGTGTCGGAGGTTTCTAATGAAAAGATATCTACTTGAAATTGGTATCATGGCGGTAATTATTATCCTTGCTTCTACACTCCACGCTAAGACAGATGTGGAAGCGCAGCTCAATCGACTTGAAGAAAATCGAGAGAACGCGGAACACAACTATGAGCAGTATAAGGCAAATCTTGATATTGTCGATTCAAACCTTAAAGAGATTAATACGGCTCTGAAGAAGCTCGATGTGCAAAAGAAAACGATTGATAAGTCCTATAAGGTATTGAGTAAAAACAATAAGGTTGTCGATCAATCGATGTTGAAGTTGCAAAAACAAATTCAAGATGAAAGCAAAGCCATCGAAGCCGAAGAAAAACAAATTGCAGAAATCGAAGCGATGATTCAGAAGCTGCGAGACAATCAATCTCGTCGTAAAAATCATATTTTGGCTTATAAGAAGAAGATTGTAGAATTAACCGATCTCAAGGCGACTTGGTCAGAGCGGGCACAAGCAGTGACAGAGTTAAAGACAACAGTTGATACTAAACACAAAGAAGCTGTTGAGCAAAAAAAGCAATGGACGGCTAAGAAGAAGTCCTACAAGAAAGAAGTAGGTAAGTGGAAGAAGCAAATGCATCTCGCCGAACGCTCTCATACGAATTTCAAGCAAATTGCTGATTAAATTTCTGTGTTAAATAGAAGGTTCAAGTTGGGGCGGTACCTAGAGAGGTACCGCCTTTTTTCATAATTATTATATGTTTTCAAATTTTCCCTTGAATGGTCGTTTTAACCCCCAAATAGGCGTTACTGTTAATTAATAGTACACGAGAGTACTTCGAATGAAGTAGGCAACTGTAAATTATCGCGGTTTCGTATGGCATTTTTATTGAAACCTCTAGGTTTTGGTATATCGAGGTAATTTATGGATTAATTTGTATACATGTTCATATTTTACCTCTGTTTGGTTTTTTGGGAGAGTGGGCCGAAAAAAAGGACCCAGTTTATGAATAAGCTCGTCAAGTTTCTGATCGTTATTTCACTTGTATTCCCTTCCTTTCAATCCAGTGCCTCGAGCCTCGCGAGGTTTTCTGAACTATTACCGAATGCTGCTAAAAATAGTGTGACTTGGAATAATGAGATGGCAAATACCCTTCGAAGACAGGGTTTTAGTGATGAGGCTATATCATTTGCATTACGTGCGGCTGATGACATGTCGGACCCTCAAATGGTTAATCAAATTGCTGAGAGTATAGTTAGATCTTCCCAATCTTCGGTTCGCCAGTTGGCGATAGCGAGCCAGAATGCAGCTGAAATTTCTCGAATTTTGAAGAGAGAAAAGTACATAGACGGAACTTCCGTTGGAGCATTGACTGCGGCCCTTTTAATTGGCGAAGGAATGTATGCGTACACGAAGACCAGAGAAAATTTCGAAACTGCTGAAGATGCCTTTGCAACAAACTTTGCACGAGTAGCGCTCGTTTCGGGATTTACGACCATGGGACTTCAGGGCATGTCTAGCCGAAGAACTGTTGGTAAATTGGGAGGAGTACTCGCATTGTCTTTAGCTTTATATGGAGTTGCAACCGGAACCAGCCAAATTGCAATCGAGCAAATGAATTATGCTACCTCTCAAAACATTGAAGAGGCCAGAACTCGTCTTGAGGAGCTTTTATCTAAGGAACAACAACTTGTTACCGAGCAGAGAGAACAAAGAGGAGCATTGATCTCAGAAAGAGACGCCCTACTGACCCAAAGGACAGAATTATTGTCCGGAGGTATTCCAGACAATTTAGTTGAAGAGCGGAATCGATTGAGAAGTGAAATATTACGTCTTGAAAATCAACTTGCAGCCTATGAAATTAATGTAAAAGATAATGCGACACCTGCTGAAAAGGAAATTGCCGACCGTTTTCGTTCAGAGGGGTTAGAGTATATTGGTGTTAATGCTGATGGAGACGCTAGTAACGACCAGCTGTACTCAGGAACTCTTCTGCCCACAACAGAGGCGGCGTTGGCCGATGCCCGGGCTCAACTTGAACCAATTTTAAGTGAAATTAATCAAAGAAACTTAAATGCTGGAAGTGAAGACAATTTGTCTGCCGCGCAGAAATCGAGGCTTGAGCAAATAGATTCAAGTATTGATACGTTATCACAACAAATTGATGGCTTGATGGGAGACACCGACGCGATTGTAAGTATTCGCGAGGCGAAGAATCAAGCGACATTGTTTTTAGCAGAATTAGAAACTCAAGGTATTGGTCCAGACGAGAACTTATATAATCGACTTTCACAATTTATTAATACAGAGGACGGCTTAAGAGCACTTATTACAGGTACTACGTTCGGATTGATTAGTGTCATGGGGGGAGTCTATCTCCATAAATTTATACATATTTTGAAAAATCGAGGGTTCATACCTGAGAGTCTTTCAGGATCGATAAGAATTGGTAGTATTAATGTCTCGAGTTTATTAGACAAAAATTATGTCCTTCGGATGGAGGTGGAGCTCAAGTCCTTTAATAATGTCATTCAGTCGGCAGAAGGCATCGATTCTGTTGTTAGGCAGGCAGTTCAATCGGAAATTCGAAACTTTAGACAGGCACTGAATGTCGCTCAAGAGATGAGATATATCGACGCAGATAAGGTTCGAAGTGCAAGTGCGGCTTTGACTAAGGCTGTCGATGAGGTTCAACCCATGTTGGCCCGATCTGTTAATTTTGCAAGAGATCTACTCGATTTTCTAAAATTTGAAAAGAATTTAGCGGGACTGGCAGGTCTTCCTGTTTTTCGAGCGGCAGCAAGTGCTAAAAAATCTGCAGTTTTAGCTCGCATGGGGGCAAATGTTAACGGAACCAATTTACTTGTTGGGGGAGTGGTTTCGACTCTTATTTTATCCATGCTTGCTAGTCAGGGCAAGGCCGCAACAACATTGATGCACCAGGGAGTAATCTCAGAAGATGGTTATGACTCATACGTCGCAGATGTGCAGGGGCCGAGTCGAAATATTCTCCTTGGGGATGCAGCTGTAAGTCTTGTTGGTGGAGTCGCGACGATTCCTATTACATTTATATCTGAAGCTATCGTTGCTGGATATATGAGGGATTGGACAGATAAAAAAGTTCCTTATTTAAGTCAGTCGATTGTTAATACACTATCGCCGAGTGCTTTAATGAGTGATTCAATTTCAACTGATGTTGTTGATGGTTTGAGTTTTCATTTGCCTTACGAAACAGAGGGCTATCCTGATGAATTACACAAGGCAATCATTGCAAAGAATTTGATGAGAGAATTTTATAGAGAAAGTGATCGCCCACCTATAATGATAATGGCCCCTGCTGGAATCGCGGCTGAAGTATCTGAACAAGAGCAAAGGTGGAGAGCACAATTTGAAGCCTATAGAGGGACATATAAGAGTGAGTTAATTGATTTAGTATCAAACCCTCAAAATTTAACAAAGTATCTCGACCTATTTCCTATTAGAGAGCGTTTAGAGCTTGTTCGAAGACTCGCTGCAAGCGATAGCGAGTTGTTGCAAGACCCTGGGCCTTACGAAGAAATTGCTGCCTATGTGGAAGCTTACGAGGAAAGTTCTTTGCCTGGGATATTTGGTACCAGCGCAGATGATCAATTTTTTGAAGACGCGACTCTTGTTAATGGCTACATAATGCATCGTATGGGCGTTGAGGGGCCAGAAGTTTTGTAAAACCATGATCACAGTGATTCTGATGTGCTCAATATTTTCAATAGTAGTGAAGGCAAACATATACGAAGAGGGATATTTGAGCCGTTGCCTGAGTAAAGGAGAGGTTTACGCTTCATTTTAAATTGACCAGGAATTCAGCTTCTTTTTACTTGTCGATTCTTATTTACGAAAGCAGCTGAGCTTTAGGCCAAAACTATGAGGTTCTTTTTTTAGCGAAATTTCTGTTTTGTCGGAATATATAGTTCCAATTCCTTTTTTACCGTAGCCTCGAGCACACTTTACCATCTCTAAATCAATATGTGTCTGTCCATATTTGCAAAAAGTAAATGCTCGCTCCTCATCCCTGGTGTATCCGGATTTTCCTGAGGGCTCAAACTTGATATGTTCCCGTTCTAATTTTATTTTACAACGGATTTCGAGGTCCGCGTGAGAAATCCCTTTCTTAAGTCTTTGATCGATGCCTTTTCCTGTGAATTCAGATTGGCTGCCATTTTCAGTAAGTAAAAGTTTCCAGTAAAGTTTAGTTTCTTTGGCAAAGATTTCGTTGCCAGAAGCTCCATGGCTAGCAGTTGAGAAAATGAAAAATGCGAGATTGAAAATTGAAACAAGAGATTTCATGGAGTTCCTTTTGATTGACATCTAAATATGTAGCTCCGTCTCGAGACGGCTTTCGATTTCTTCGACATTAAATTGATTTTTGCATAGTTCAAAGTACTCGGAGCGATTTTCGAGAAGTTCTGAGTGATTGCCCACTTCAATGAGTTCACCATTTTTAAGAACAATAATTTTATCGCTATTTACGATCGTGGAGAGGCGGTGAGCAATAAAAATGCTTGTTCGGTCCTTACTAATAATTTCGGTAGCCTTTTGGATATAGTGTTCGCTCTGGGAGTCGATATTAGCAGTGGCTTCATCGAGAACAAGAATAGCTGGGTCGAAGGCAAGAATCCTGGCAAAAGAGATGAGCTGTCGTTCACCCTGACTCAAGTTTTCTCCTCGCTCTTTAACTTCAGCATCGAGTCCACCGTGCTTCTTAACGATCCCATCCGAATAGCTATCTTTGAGAGCCTTAGTGATGGCCTGTTCTGAAATTCGTTGATCACCGAGAGAGACGTTATCTTTGATACTGCCCTTAAACATAAAGGGGTCTTGTTGAACAACCCCAAGTTTTTGTCTGAGGTCGGTTCGAGAAAGCTTGTTAATGTTCACTCCATCGATAAGGATCTCACCTTCTTCGATATCGTAGAAGCGCTGTAGCAGGCCAATAATGGTTGATTTACCACTTCCCGTGCGTCCAACCAGAGCCACTTGTTCACCTGGCTCAATTTCAAAGCTCATATTCTTCAGGACATAGGGGAGATGGGCCCCATAGCGAAAACTGACGTTTTTAAATTCAATGTGGCCCTTGAGGTTCTCCAGCTGAAGTCCCTCATAATCTTCGGTAGGCTCCCCAAGGACTTCAAAGATTCGTTCAGCTCCAGTCAAAGAATTTTGTAGCTGTTGATACTTCTCTAATATGAAACGAAGAGGATGGACGAAATCTTGAACGTGGATAATAAACGCAATCAAAGCACCTATTTTAAGACCCTCATTTTGATTGAGGTACCCACCGTAGAAAACGGCGGTGACTATGGCTGCTGCATTAAAAAAGTTCATTGTCGGCCAGAGAAGGGCGTAGAGCCTTACGGCTTTTAATTGGGTTTGTCTATAGGTCTCAGAAAGCCGGCTGAAATACTGTTTGTTTTTATCAATACGGTTGAAGACTTGAATAACCTTCATGCCGTTGACGTTTTCAGCGATAAAGGCGTTGATTCGGGCAACCTTTCTTTTGGCGATCTTTAAAGTCGACCGAATTTTATTGCTTAATGAAATCCCAATATAAATGAGAATGGGCGCTGTAATTAAGGTCACGACACTGAGTTTTACTGAAATTAATGACATGGCCACGAGAATAAAAACGATAGACAGTGCATTTGAAAAAATGCCCACTAGTCCCTGGGTAAAAAGGTCTCCAAGGCTGACCACATCATTTGTGACTCTTGTGACAATTTTACCAGATGGAATTTTATCAAAGTACTTTGCCGGAAGCTTTTGGACGTGTTCGATGAGGTCATTTCTCAGGTCAAAGAGCACCTGATTGCCCAGTTTGAAAAATAAAAATCGATGAGAAAACAAAAGAAGGGTTCTGATAATCTCGAGCACGCCGTAGGCAATGCAAATTTTAACGATATAATTGAGGTCGTCTTTGATAATCCCTTCATCGATGGCAAGGCCGATGAGGGCTGGTAAAATTCGTCCAACAAGTGCGAGTAGAATAATAGCAGCAACGGTAACCCTTAGTAGATTCTTCTGCCTTTTAATGTAGGGCCAGAGGCCTATTAGGAGCTGTTTAAAACCAAAAGACTTCATAGCGGGGTCTCCTGGGTGCCCTGTCCACCAGGAAGTTCGCCAGACTGAAGTTGATCGAGGCGTTTATAGGTCTCAGACTGTTTTACAAGTTCATCGTGGCTGCCAATGGCATCAATCTTTCCGTCGTTAATAACTACAATTCGGTCGGCGTGCTTGAGTGTCGCCAATCGATGGGACACTATAATTATCGTCGGCTCATAACCTTCGGGGCCCTCGCTGACCTCTTTAATTTTTTCTACGATATTCTTCTCAGTGCGAGAATCCACGGCACTCAAGCTATCGTCGAGTATGATAATTGGTGACTCCTTAATTAGGGCTCGCGCGATAGTGAGGCGTTGTTTTTGTCCACCTGATAGATTGACACCTCGTTCTCCGAGCATGGCATGGTAGCCACCGGGAACCTTTTCGATTTCTTTGTGAATTCGAACCGAGCGGGCCATTTCTTTAATACTCTCATCCGTAATATGATCCTTTAATGAAAAACGAATATTGTCAGCAACGGTATTACTAAAGAGAAAAGCATCTTGGGGGACATAGGCAATGAGATCTCGAAGACTTATTAAACTAATGTCGTTTAATGGGATTCCATTGACCGAAACCATGTTTGAAGGAGTTTGCCAGAGCCGAGTCAGAACTTGAATCAAGGTCGATTTTCCAGCGCCGACAGGTCCGACAAGACCCAGGGTTTCACCGCGATTAATTTTAAATGAGACCTCTTTAAGGGCCTCTTGTTTGGCTCCTGGGTAGGTGAAGCTCAGGTTGTGAAATTCAAGACTTTCAAAATCTTTGATGACTTTTTCACCAGAATCCACAACTTCAGGTTCTTCGAGAAGTAGATCATCAATTCGTTTAAACGAAGCGCGACCCTGTTGGATAAAAGTGATACCAGCACCGATAGCCGTCATGGGCCAGGCCATTCTTTGGATAAACTGTTGGAAGGCGACCATTGTACCAATTGTGACTTCGGCCCGCATGACATCAGGAGAAGCGACATACAAAAGGATGACACTGCCAAAGGCGACGGTGAATTCCATGATAGGATGAAAAGCTGAATCGACAAAGGCTACGTCGTTACAAGCGTTTTCGTAGGTCTTACTCTTCTGATTAAAAAAGCCCAATTGATTTTTTTCTTGGGCAAAGCCCTTGATGACACGCACTCCAGAGATAATCTCTTGGGCGCGACCAGACATATCGGCATAGCGATCTTGTTGAATTTTAAAACGTTCAAAGACGAGCTTTTCAACTCTTTGAATTACAAAGGGAACAAAGGGCAAGAGAATCAAAACTTGAAGGGTCCACTGCCAATTCATGTAGAACATGATCGGTAAAATCAGGGCCGATAGAATGATTCCATCCATGAGGATGAGTATTCCTGGGCCAATCGCCATACGAAACGAATTTACATCATTAGTAACAAGGCTCATGATCTGGCCCACGGTCTTTTTTTGAAAAAAGGAAGGACTGAGCTCCGTGAGTTTTTCGAAAATCTGATTACGCAGGTCATCAGCCACCGAGTGGTGAAAGCGGCCGAAGTAAATACGCCAAAAATAGCGGAAAAGAGCCACAAAAGCTAAGCAGACAAAAAACAGGAAGCAGGTTGTCGCAAGACTTTCGACTTCGGCTTTTTCGCGAATTTGATCGATGGCCTGCTTGAGTAGGACCGGCGTGATCACATCAAAAAAATTGGTCAGAAAGACAAAGGCCATCCCCCAGCCAAAAAAAGAGGCATATTTTCGAATGAAATATCGAAAAGGTTTCTTGTGTAGATTTAGGGATTTAGCCATGGAGGAGGAGTTTCACTCCAGGAGCGAAAAACATCAAGTTCTATTTCTGTCATGGTCGTTTTTACACTGATTTTTGGGGAGGAAGGTGCGCCAGTAAATGGGGCAAAAAAAACTGTAATTCCCTGAGCCCTAGAATCCTTCTTGAGACTGAATTTCAGTGCCTCACTTAATGCAAATTAATCGAGAAAATCATTGAATTTTCGGGTATCTAGCGTTTTATTATCACTCAATCTATACAAGCTCTTTGGGGGGCTAAATATTTGCTCAATTTAATTTGAGCACGGCTGTGACTGAGTCTTCATAATTATTGGTAAGGCTCTGAAATTAATAACTTTTGTAGAAATTAGAAGGCCAATATGAGCGAAGAAAATACTTTGAAAATCAATGCGAGTATCGACCCAAAAGGGATGCTGCCCGAATCAAATAGTCTCTTGGAGTCATCGGTTTTAACCACAAAACTCGACGACTTTATTGCCTGGGGAAGAAAGAATTCTCTTTGGCCACTTCCATACGGTACTGCCTGTTGCGGGATCGAAATGATGTCCGTCATGGGCCCTCGCTACGATTTGGCTCGATTTGGAGCTGAGGTTGTTCGATTTTCGCCCCGCCAAGCAGATTTACTTCTCGTGGCCGGAACAATTACTGAAAAGATGGCTCCGATTCTCGTCCACATTTACGAGCAAATGCTCGAACCCAAATATGTAATTTCAATGGGAGCTTGTGCCAGCTCGGGCGGCTTTTATCGCGCTTACCACGTGTTGCAAGGTTGCGATAAAGTAATTCCTGTGGATGTTTATGTCCCGGGTTGTCCGCCAACGCCAGAAGCTGTTTTGGACGGAATCATGGCGCTCCAAAAGATGATTCAAGAGGGAGCACCTCGTCCTTGGAAAGAGAACTGGAAGAATCCTTTTGAGCATACACTTCCAGAAATTGAAGGGGCCTTTGACGAACCAAGAGGCTTTCACGGTTAACAATAATTAAGCGATTCAATAATTTTTAGAGTGGATATCTATGAGTACAATTGACCATTTAAAAGACCATCTGAAGCAGGGGTTTAATCAAGACCTCGAAAAACTGAAGATTTACCAAAGTTTCGGCAACGATGTGATCGAAGCTCCAAAAGAGTTTGTTCACCCCTTGTTGAAGTTTTTAAAATCCCATGGACATTTTGATTTTTTAATGGATGTTTGTGGGGCCGACTACCCCGAGCGTGAGGGCGGGCGATTTGATGTTGTTTACCATCTCTTCAGTTCCAAAAATGCGAGACGACTTCGGGTAAAAGCTCGACTTCATCAGGGCGAGAAAATTCCGACGGTTACCGATATCTGGCGAGGGGCTGATTGGTTTGAACGTGAAGCCTATGACATGTTTGGGATTATCTTTGAAGGGCATAATAACCTGAGAAGACTTTTGACCCATCATCAGTTCAAGGGGCACCCCTTGAGAAAAGACTACGAAGCCGATCATCAGCAACATTGTGATTCAGCTTTACCGATACACTTTGACTATGATCCGAATTACATTGAGGATCCTAATAAAGACTTAGTTCCTCTTAATATTGGTCCTTCCCACCCAGCTACCCACGGTACCCTCAGGGTTATGGCTGAACTCGATGGTGAAACTGTTCACCGGGCTAATGTTGAGTTGGGTTACCTTCACCGGTGTTTCGAAAAAATGGCTGAGACCCATGCCTATAATCAGGTCATTCCTTATACAGATCGTTTGAACTATTGTTCAGCGCCGATCAATAATGTTGGATACTGTAAAACCGTTGAAAAACTTCTTGGGGTTGAGATTCCACCCAAGGCTCAAGCCATGCGAATTATTCTATCTGAGCTTTCGCGAGTCATTGATCACATTGTTTGTATTGGGGCCAATGCTGTTGACCTAGGTGCTTTGACAGGTTTCTTTCACCTCTTTACCTATAGAGAAATGGTTTACACTCTTTTTGAAAAACTCTGTGGTGCACGCTTGACGGTATCACTGACTCGCGTCGGTGGTATGGCACAAGATGCGCCTCCGGGCTGGTTCGACGACGTTCTCGAAACCTGTAAAAAAATTCGTGAGGGTGTCGACCAACTCGAAACTCTTTTGTCAGGTAACAAAATTTGGATCGAGAGAACACGCGGTGTAGGAGCAATTAGTGCTGAAGAGGCTATTCAATGGGGATACACTGGACCACTTCTTCGTGCGGCTGGAGTTTCTTTAGATTTACGAAAAGTTGATCCTTACTATGGTTATGAGACTCTGGACTTTGATGTTCCAGTGGGCTCTAATGGTGACTGTTACGACCGTTACCTTGTGAGAGTTGAAGAAATGAAGAACTCTCTAAAAATTATAGAACAAGTTGCCAAGAATGTGCCAAGCGGTGACTACACAATTCGAGATAAATCTATCGTACTTCCTGAGAAAAAAGATGTTTATGGAAATATAGAAGGTCTAATGAATCACTTTATGCTTGTGATAAAGGGGCTTCGACCGCCAGCAGGTGAAATATACGATGCCACTGAAGCGGCTAACGGAGAACTGGGTTTTTACTTAGTGAGTGACGGTTCGGCCCAACCCTATCGCTTAAAAGTGCGACCACCATGTTTTGCTATCTATCAGTCTTTTCCGAAACAAATTACGGGTGGACTAGTAGCTGATGTTATTACGGTTTTGGGAAGTATGAATCTTATTGCCGGTGAGCTGGACCGGTAGAGAGAGGACTGAGATGTTTAAATTATCTCCAGAGGGAGTCGAATTCGTAAAAAGTGAAGTGGCTCGCTATGAATCAAAAGAGTCGGCGATCATCCCAGCTCTTTATCGAGTGCAAAAAGAAAACGATAATTGGGTGCCCAATGAAGCCATCTCTGAGCTCAGTCAGATTATGGATATTCCAGAAGCACGCATTAACGAGGTCTTTCATTTCTACACAATGTTCAATAAAGAACCGGTCGGTAAATACCACGTGCAGGTTTGTACTAACGTAGCCTGTGCCATGGCTGGAACTCGAGAAATTTTAAAAGATCTATGTGATGAGCACGGAGTAAAAGTTGGTGAAGTGACGAGTGACGGTCGCTATTGCTTTCAAAATGTTGAATGCTTAGGTTCCTGCGGGACAGCACCCATGCTGCAGATTAATCAAGACAAGTATAACGAAAATCTCGATATCGAAAAAACTAAACAATTATTAAAGGATTTGCCCTAATGCCAGAATCCAAATTACTTACTGAACACTATCATAAAGACGAATATCGCGGTCTCCAAGGTTACAAGGCTAACGGGGGCTACCAAGTTATTGAAAAAGCCTTTAAGATGGATCCACAAAAGATCATCGAAGAAGTTCTTAATTCTGGTCTTCGCGGTCGTGGTGGAGCTGGTTTTCCGACGGGACGAAAGTGGTCCTTTCTTCCGGATAATGGGGAACCTCGCTATCTTCTTTGCAATGCTGATGAAGGGGAACCTTGTACCTTTAAAGATCGCATGATGATGGAGCGAGCTCCCCATCAATTGATCGAAGGTATGGTTATTTCTGCTTTCGCCATTAAGTCGCACAAGTCCTATATATATGTTCGTGGTGAGTACACTGAGAGCGTTGAAATTTTACGAGAAGCTATTAAAGAAGCTTACGATGCCGGGTACTTAGGTAAGAATATCCTTGGATCAGGTTTTGATCACGATATGGATGTATACGCTGGTGCCGGTGCATATATCTGTGGCGAAGAGACAGGAATGATCTCTTCTCTCGAAGGTAAAAAAGGCCAACCAAAATTAAAACCACCATTTCCAGCGGTTAAAGGATATTTGGGTAAACCGACAATCGTTAACAATGTCGAAACACTAGCGGCTGTCGTTCCCATTATTAAGGATGGAGCCGATGCCTATAAGAAATTTGGTACCGAAAAATCGACTGGTACCAAACTCTTTTCGGTTTCGGGCGATGTGCAAAAGCCCGGAAACTATGAGGTTCCACTCGGTATGCCCTTGCGTGAACTCATTGAACTCGCTGGCGGCATGAAACCTAGTCGAACCTTGAAGGCTGTTATTCCGGGGGGAACTTCAGCTCCGGTACTTAATAAAGAAGAAGCTGAAAAAGCGACTATGGATTATGAGTGTTTAGCCGAAATGGGATCAATGCTCGGTTCTGGAGCTGTTACGATTATCGACGATACTCGTTGTATGGTGGATATGCTCCACGTAATCACTCATTTTTATCATCACGAATCTTGTGGTCAGTGCACTCCATGTCGCGAGGGCACGGGTTGGTTGAATAAAATTGTGAACTCAATTGTTGAAGGCCGCGGAAGGCTCCAAGACATCGATACACTATGTAAGGTGGCCGACCACATGAAGGGTAAAACGATTTGTGCCCTTTCAGATGCTGCCGCACTACCTGTTTTAAGTTTTGTACCTAAGTTCAGAAGTGAATTTGAGTTTTATATCCGTGAAGGACGATCTAAGGTTAAGGGAACACGTTATGCCGAAATGCACGCTTAATGGTAAAGAAATAGAAGTTGCCGAAGGCACGACTATTATCGAAGCTTATAAAAAGTTAGAAGAAGACATAGCACACTATTGTTGGCACCCTGGCCTCAGTGTCGCTGGAGTTTGCCGCCTCTGCATGGTGAAAGTCGAAGGAAACCCTCGATTGCAAATCGCCTGTAATACAGTCGTTCAAGACGGCATGGTTATTTCCAATCAAGACGATGAAGTGAAAGAAGCAGTTCGTTGGGGCCTTGATTTCCATCTGATTAACCATCCTTTGGATTGTCCGGTTTGTGACCAAGCGGGTGAGTGCGGACTTCAAGATCAATATATGAAGTTTGGAAAATATGACCCAGAAATGGCCGAGCGAAAAGTAAAGAAGAGTAAGGTGGTCGACCTCGGCAAGAGAGTCGTTCTCGATAGTGAGCGCTGTATCCTTTGTTCTCGATGTGTTCGCTTTACCGAAGAAGTTTCTAAGACCAATGAGCTTGGGATATTCAATCGTGGTGATCACTCAGAGATTGGTACCTATAGCGGAAAGCCGCTCGATAACAATTACTCGCTAAATACAGTTGATATCTGTCCAGTTGGGGCACTGACATCCAGAGATTTCCGATTTAAGCAAAGAGTTTGGTTCCTTAACAAAAAGCAGTCGGTATGTACTGGATGTTCAACGGGATGTAATATCGATGTTTACTTCAATAAGGAAGGGGTTTGGAGATTTAAGCCGGCCTTTAATGCTGAAGTAAATGGCCATTGGATGTGCGATAAAGGGCGCGATTACTATGCGAACCTTAATCCTTATGAAACCCATGTTGAAGGTGAGCGTAAGGACAAGAAGGTTAAGCGGATTCCTGTGCGTCTACTCAATGGTATGAAAGGATCTGAGATGATTAATTCTCAGGACCTAGCGATTGAAGTTGGGCAAAGGCTTAAGGAATTAGGCGGAGAAAAAGTAGCCCTAGTAATTACAGGTCAGCAAACGAGTGAGGAACTTGAAGCTGTTACTGAATTTTTTGCTAAAGATCTCAATTCAAAAAACGTATTCTATTGGGTTAATAATAAAGAGAACTTTGACGAATTTGACGGCATTCTAAAACGTGGCGACGAAAACCCGAATACAAAAGGGGCTCTTAAGACCCTTGAAAAGTTCGGACTCAATCAAACTTGGAGTCAGCTGACCGATGGAATCGAGAAAGGCCATATCGAAATGGTACTCGTTCTTGGTCCTGAGAATCAGCAAGTCTACCCCGATTTTAAAACGCGAGTAGAAGAGCTAAGCAAAGCAAAAACCCTCGTTTGGACAACGGCTTGTTTGAACGAGTCTCTCGATAAATCAAATGTTTGGCAGATTCCGGCAAATACTTTTGTTGAGAAAGAAGGAACCTTCATTAATCACGCGGGCCTCGAACAAAAGATAAGTTTTATTACGGACTTAGTTCATAACGCTTTTGACGGAGTAGAGTTAGCACGTCTGATGAGAGGCGATGACCTTCCTGAAGAAGAGCGTTTTAAGAATAGTCCTTATAAGCGTGTAAATAATGAGTTTACATCGATCAGAGGTGATCTATGAGTTTAGTTAAGCAACCGAGTTCGACGTCTTCGTGGTATTTGCCTGGTATTTTTAAAGGAATGCTTCTTACCTTTTTTGGAAAGATGTTAAAAAATCTTTTTAACAAAAAAGACATGATCACTTTGAACTATCCCGAGGAAAAATATCAATATTCGCCACGTTTTAAGGGGAACCACGTTCTTACGGTTAACAAAGAAGGGGATATTCGTTGCACGGCTTGTATGCTCTGCGCGACGGCCTGTCCTGCTGATTGTATTTCTATTATTGCTTCAGAAGATGAAGACCCGACTGTCGAAAAATATCCCATTTCATACGAAATCGATATTCTTCGCTGTGTATTTTGTGGAATGTGTGAAGAGGCTTGTCCAGTTGATGCCGTTCGCATGGGACCAGAGTGGCAAACGCCAGGGGTCAATGGTTCACAATTTGTTTACGATAAAGAGCATCTTGCTTACCGCCCTCAACTGAATGGTGGAAAAGGTATTCAGTCTTTATGTGAGGATACCGAACGCCATAACTTCGGAATCTAGTAGTGAACGATAGCGTCGGGGGGAGTTCCACCTGGATTCCCCTTTAGGAGATGCTGTCCGACTGCTCTTGCATCGGCTTCCCAACCGTCACCCAAGTAGAGTTTGAAGCCAAAGTACTCATTTAATAATCCAATAATACTGGAAGCACAGGAGACCTCTTCGACATTGAGAACTCCAGAGGCAACTTCGTTCTCAACGGGCCAAGGGGTACTTCCTGAAGCCATAGCATATCGCATCCCGAGGATTTCGAAGTAAATTAAGCCTTCCTCTGTGTTTGAGATCCCCATGTCTTTCCAGTCGGGCTCCGTTGCGAAGGGAGGGAATGAATATTCATTAAAACCGACTACGAAACGATCCATAAGGGCCTGAAGAGATTTAATTTTTTCGGGAGACCTTACAAACAAAAAGCCAGTTCGATCACCAGGGCGAACTTCGAAAACATTTCCTTTCCCAACCTGTCCTCCTAAAAAGTCGGGATTGAAGTCGTAGCGTTTATCGCCAATTCGAACCACGAGGTGATCATATTCGAGACTTCTTTGATGACTGACGACAACCTCAAAACTCGAATCTCGTAACTTGAGATAGTTGTGATCTGAGTTACTTTCTTTATTGAGTTTTACATGGGGGACGGAGTTTGATTCAACTTGATTTTCGACAGTCTGTTCGTTTTCAGACTCGACTTGCTGAAGTTTTGAGATCAGACCATAAGCGGTTAGTTCGACCTCTGTGTCGCCCCTGACTGTGTTTTTCCAGTGATTAGAAAATAGCTCGCCGATACCGAGTTCAAAAGCCCACTGACTGATGATAATTTGCAGTCCGCGGATGGTATCGGCACCTATTTGTGGATTAGATCCCGAGTTTGAGAGTTCTATGTATTTTTCAACTCTATTGATATAATTAGATCGGGCCAATTCGATTCTTTTATTTATAGACTCTCTTTGCTGTTTCGGAAGTTCGAGAATGAGTGGGTGTAATTCAAGGGCTCGCAATGGAAGTAAGAATCGCTGGCTAATGGGGGTTCCACCACCTTCAGGGAAATCGAACAAATAGAAATCCGGGTCCCTAGAGTAGAACTGTTTAATTTCTTCCACGAGCTTTCCCCAGGGCTTGCGACCTAATCGAGATGATTCGTTGAAAGCAATTTCAGTAAAAATATCAGTACCAATGAGTGGTGAATTTTCAAACTTCTTAAACTGTCCTAGGCCGGCATCTGAAAGTAATAGATTCCGGAGCTCGAAAACATGCTCGTCCAAAGATTTGCCTCTTTTGTGAAATTGCCTGAGTTCAAAGCCAACTCGCGAGGAGCCATAAATATCCCCTCTTAGCACTGAGCCATAGACAATTCGAGAGGTCCCCAGCTTAAGAAGGTCTAAGCGATTGAGGGCCCGTTCTTCGTTATTGATATACATTTTTCGATCGCGGTCGGAGAGAGGACCGAGGGAGTAGTTACTCAGATTAAGCCCTGGCGTTCGACTTAAGGGATCACTCAGATATTTCTGAAATCCTGCCTCGAGTGATGTAAATTGCGCCATATCTGCAGAAAAAATACTGTATCCGGCTGACCCTTCGAGGGCATCGAATCTTTTTCCTGCGAGACTCACATGGGCCTGAAGTGAGGCGACGCCAATGGTGTCTTCTAGTAGAAGCCGAGCTATGCGATATTCGCTAAAGTAATCAAAAACGTAGCCATTGAGTTCGACATTGCCATTTCCTTCTGACTCAAGAGTGTCTTGTAAAAACTCGGGGCTCGTACTGAGTTTTTTGTAAATAACTTTATGGTATGCATATCGTGCATTCGCTTCTGATACTTTTGCAATTTGGAGTTTTTTCTCTTGAGAGTATGCGAGCCAATCGGATTCAGATATCTCCACTGGACGGTAATAATTAATGATATTTGGGTTTTCTATAATGTTTATTTCTGCCTCAAGGCCATAACCTAGCTCGTTAGGTGATTCAAAGTGAGCTTCGCAATAAAAGGCCTTTGTAGCGCCGCTATAGAGACTCAACGTGATAATAATTATGAGAAAGTGCAGAGAACAATAGAGCTTTAGAGAGTTAGAGGCTTTCATTATCTCTCCTCATCAGTGTCAAAGACATATAGTTTTCAGCGCCCTTTAAGAGGAGGTCACCGTCTCTTATATTGTTAGAAAACACGGAAGTTAGTAAGTCGGTCAGGGTTTGTAAAAGGCTGTCTTTTGTGCTCGTACTGGGGTTTTTAGACCATTCTTGCAGGTAGCGGTCGCGAAAATATCTCGCTACTTCTGATCGAGACATTTGAGTAATATTTCTTTTTATCCAAAGGTCTGTTTCTTCTTCGAGTGAAAGGAGGTAGGCCTTCTGAGCTTCCAATCCTTGATTGAAAATACCTTCAAGCTTTTCAATCAGAGGAGTTTGCCGTCCCTGAAGATCTGATTTAATAAGGTTGGAACGAACCGGAAAAATTTCTGGAAGAAGTGAGCCACTCGAAGCTCCGAAGTTAAATTCGAGTATTAAATATTGGCCGCTAGCGAGTTGCGCAACATCGGCGCCTCCCGACAACATTTTTATTTCATAGGGAGCCTGAGCGAAAAACTGATTTAATGCGGCCTTGGCCTGATCAGCTTCTGCCGGGTAGAACTCATGGCTGTAACGTAAATTCGAGGCAATCGCCTGTCCGAATAGAAAGTCGACTCTAAACTCAAGTGGGAATCCAAGTTGGGTCGATGCTAATTGCACTCGCTCTTGAACTAAGATTTGGTCGTGGTCGATCAACAGTTGAACAATGAATTTAAGTCCTGAGGCGTAATGCTGATTTTCGATAAGACTTCGTAGGTCTAATGCTTCTTCTAGATCTTGTCGTTCCGAAAGGTAGAGCTCCAGATGATGAATGAATTCCCATACCAGATAGTCTTCATTTTGTGAAAAGCTAGTCACTTGATTTCCAAGGTCGCCAGTGGCCCATTCATCAAAATTTTTCAAGAAGGCACCACGTGGAAACC
>JAUHWN010000186.1 GCA_030424665.1 Bdellovibrionia bacterium
TGCGCACAACCCCTTCACGAATCCGTTTCTTATGCTTTTCTAAAGACAGGGTGTAATCAAATGCATGTGAGTACTCGGTACTCGGAGGTAATCCAAACTCATAGAGAATTCGATCCATAAACAGTCTTGAAAGCCTTAAACTCAAATCTTCAAAGGGCATAATGCCTACAAAGCGAAACTGAAATTCGGCTGCTAAATCAATCGGATCCATAGCTTTTGAGTCACCACTTCGAATTAAGTCCATTTGTGAGTTCGTCCACTGAAGTAACTCACTTACTTTTGATTCGATATTTTTTGGCGAGACAAGAGTCACAACAGCTCGCCGTCTCCCCACTTTTGAAGTCGGTAGTTCTCTGACTTTAATTCCAAGGATCTCCTGGTTGGCAAGACTTGCCTGAAAAGCTTCTTCAGAAAGGGACTTCAATGAGAAGACATCAAACATACTTCGTTTGCGCCACGGGCCTCTGCGAAACAGGCCCGAGAGACGCGAAAGAAGACCCGGCTTTTGCTTCATGAGCCATTCTCTTTGCGCCTTTACGACTCCTGAAATATCTTTGTGAAAACCAAGAACCATATCCTTACTGAGACGAAAACTTCCTTGGCTCATATCATGGAGATTACGATCGGCTTTCTTCCAAGCTAGACTTTCTCCCCGACCTAAAACTTCGATAGGATGACGAGACGGATCTGTGATATCTTCGACTGCAGAAAGGCCAATGAGGCGCGACCAAAACTCAGGTGTTTCAATTGGATCCCAAGCATACTTTAAAGCGTAGTCCTGCCATCGATTTTGTAAGCTCGTGGTACTTGCGGCGATACTTACGGCTTGATGACTAGAACCCAGACTTTCAAATTTCTGTTCGCAGGACTTCGAAGTACTCGCCGGCCCCCGTTGACAGATAATCTGTTTCTCATCGAGATCTAATTTTTTGACAGAACTCGTACAGGAGACGAGTAAAAAACTTAAAGACAATATCAAGTAGGACATTATTTTTTTCATAGAAACCCTTGTATAAACACTATCTCGCAAAGGGCCCTGAAAATGAAGTCCAAAAGATCAAGGGAACCTGACTTTAGTCCTTAGTCGAATCAAATAACTCTGTTGGATAATCTTCGCCAAAACATGCAGCACAGAAGCCAGAGTCACGGCACTTCGATTGACTCCCAAAAGCTCCTGCCAGTCCCTCCACTGAAAGGTATGAAAGACTGTCAGCTCCCACATAATTTTTGATTTCTTCGATCGATTGATGGGAAGCGATCAACTCCTTTTTAGAGGGAGTGTCGACCCCGTAATAACAAGGGCCTACTGTCGGTGGAGCCGCTATTCTCAAGTGGACCTCTTTGGCTCCATATTGCCGGACCAACTGTATGATTTTTTTAGAAGTGGTTCCACGAACAAGGGAATCGTCGATGACTACAACTCGCTTCCCCTTGAGAACCTCAGCTTGGGGATTGAGTTTTACCTTTACCCCGAAGCTTCGAATACTTTGTTTGGGTTCAATAAACGTTCTTCCGACGTAGTGATTGCGTATAATTCCCAACTCAAATGGAATTCCACTTTCTTCACTATAACCGAGAGCCGAAGGAACCCCACTATCTGGAACAGGTACAACGATATCGGCTTCAACAGAGTTTTCTCGGGCGAGAATCCTGCCAAATTCCTTTCGGCTTTGATATACGGAGTGACCAAATACAATGGAGTCCGGCCGAGCAAAATAAACGTGCTCAAATATACACTGGGCCGGCTTTTCAACAATGACTCCGATCGATGCCGATCGCATTCCATCCTTATCGACCGTGATGATTTCTCCTGGTTCGACTTCACGAATGAGTTCGGCACCAATCAAATCAAAGGCACAGGTCTCACTGGCAAAGACAAAGGAGTCAGTACCATTCTCGCCCTTCAAACGACCCATTACAAGGGGTCGAAAGCCCATGGGATCCCGGGCGGCAACTAATTTATCATGAGTTAAAAGCGTAAAACTATAGGCTCCTTGAATTTGCTTGAGAGCATCTTGTAAGCATGTTTCAATGTGATTACTAGAGTGCCTAGCTAATAGATGAAGCAGAACTTCAGTATCATTTGTTCCTTGAAAAATAGCTCCCTGAGCCTTTAGATCCTCTCTGATAACCGATGCATTAACGATATTTCCGTTGTGGGCTATTGCAATGGGGCCGTTAAATAAACGCGCTGTTAATGGCTGGGCATTGGTCAAATAATTGTGACCCGTTGTCGAGTATCGAACATGGCCTACGGCCGATTGCCCCTTCAGGCGATTCAATGAACTTTCTTTAAAGATATCTGCAACGAGCCCCAACCCCTTGGCATGAATGTGATCGCCTTGAGCGTCCAAAGTAACAATACCTGCTGACTCCTGACCTCTATGCTGAATCGCATAGAGCCCTAAATAGGTCATTCGGCTGGCTTCTGGATGATTCCAAATACCAAAAACTCCACATTCATCACGCCAAGCTTTCAAAATGCTTCCTCCAAGAGTTGCAATAGATCTCTTTTATTTCTGAACAAGGTATTTGCCAGTGGTCAATGGCAATTCGGTCGCGAACACTCTGGCCCAATTCGATAATCTCAACCTTACCAGGACTGTCTTTACAGGAATCTTTAATATACTCCATTGCCATCTCTTGGGTCATTTCGGCATGGGTCGCAATCAGTGCGCCATAAAAGTCTTCTCGATTATAGTGCTCTGGCTTCAATCCGGGTTGACCTTCGATACCAAAGCCAGCCATTGAAAATCGAGCTAATGAATAGGCTAATCCATATTTTCCGACCATTCGAGATGCTTTAACTCTCGGCTCGCTACAAAGGTTTCGCATACAGCGTGTGAAATTAGCCAACTCATCGATATCCATATTAAACTGACCGCTGGCCACTTCGCCTTTTTCGTCAGACCACATTCCGGAGAAGTAATTTTGCTCGGGCTTAAACCGAATCCAGAATACACGGAGACCTTCTTCGAGTAATTCGTCAGTAGGTAGATCGGAAAAGTCTTCTCGAAGTCCCACAACACCGGTACTCGGTGTAGGGGTAATATTGCGACTTTGAGTCTCATTATAAAAAGAAACATTTCCAGAAATAATTGGCGCTGTAATCGTGCGACACATATCGCTCATTCCCTCAACGGCCGCCACAAAATCACTCATGGGCTCTGATTTTTCTGGATTACCAAAGTTGAGACAATCTGTTACTGCCAAGGCTTCAAACCCCTTGATCGCCAACTCAAGAGCTGGGTAGGCCACAGAATCAATACCTCCAACCCGGGCATCAAAACGCATTACGTGGGGGCGACAGCCGAGAACAACAGCAACAGATCGCTCGGTCTGTGGAAGTCGAATCACTGAAATACTACTTTCACAATCTCTTCGCGTCTGACCGCCGACACGCTGGTCGTACTGCTGATAAATCCACTGCCTGGAGCAACCTTCAATACTTGAAAGACCTTTGCGGATAATTTCAATAGGTTCACTCGGAGCCAGTGAAGTAAAGTTCGTGGCGCTCTCCCATTTATTTTCCCATTTTTCGAATGGGCGCCGATAAACTGGAGCACTTTCTACTATCATCTGTGGGTCCATTTGCGTAAGAAGCTCACCTTTCCAATGGAGCTTAATGGCCTCTTCTCTCGTCACTGTTCCAATCACCGAAGCGTCGAGACCCCAGCGATGAAAAACCTCTTCGAGATCTTTGAACTGACCTGGTTCACAAACGAGGAGCATTCTCTCTTGGCTTTCTGAAAGCAAAATATCTTCAGGCGTTAAGCTCGAATCACGAAGAGGCACCTTAGACAAATCAATATCTAAACCGACTCCACCCTTAGCGGCCATCTCGAATGAAGAACTGGTCAAGCCAGCAGCCCCCATATCTTGAATGGCAACGACGAGCCCCTTCTCCATAACTTCTAAGCAACTTTCAATGAGAAGTTTTTCGTAGAAAGGATCGCCAATTTGTACCGTCGGTCGCTTCGACTCAGAGTCTTCATCGAAAGATTCACTCGCCATACTTGCGCCGTGAACCCCGTCTCGACCTGTTTTAGCTCCGACATAAACAACGTAGTTTCCTTCGCCGTGGGCTTTTGACAAAAAGACTTCTTTGCCCTTTTCAAAGAGACCCAGAGCAAAAGCATTCACCAGTATATTTTCATTATAGCTCGGATGAAATTCAGTTTGACCGGTCACCGTCGGCACGCCAACACAGTTTCCATAGCCACCAATCCCTCGCACTACCCCATCGACGAGACTTTCCATTCGCGTAGCATGGGGCTCACCAAAACAAAGAAAGTTTCCGAGGGCGATGGGTCTTGCTCCCATAGTGAAAATATCGCGCAAGATACCACCAACACCGGTAGCAGCTCCCTGGTAGGGTTCTATAAAACTGGGGTGATTATGGCTTTCCATTTTAAAAGCTATGCGTTCACCCTGGCCGAGATCGACAACTCCGGCATTTTCTCCAAAGCTCTGTAACACCCGCGGCGAACTATTAAAAAGCTTCTTCAAGTGAAGCTTTGAACTTTTATAAGAACAATGTTCTGACCACATGGCCGAATAAATCGCCCATTCAACACCTTGGGGCTCGCGTCCCAATTGCTTTTTAATGGCTTCATATTCATCACTATTAATTCTGTAGTGTTCTAATTTTTCCTTTAAATCCACTTTAGGTCCTCCCATTAAAGGAAAATCATTAATCCTTCGCTACCACCCATCCATTCGAACAGTGCTCGTTCTGGGTGAGGCATCATTCCGCCGACATTGCCCTCTTTATTTTTTACGCCAGCTATATTGGCTACCGATCCATTGGGGTTGTCTTTGTAGGTCAGCCAAACTTGTTCATTGTCGTGTAGGCCACTAAGCTCTCTTTCATCGATGTAGTACCTTCCATCCGCATGGGCGATTGGAAAGTGAACCACTTCTCCTTTTGAAATTCGCTGACCACCAAAAAACTGATGGGGCGAAATCATTTCGAGGTTGACCCACTTATCGATAAAACGGGAACTGGTATTTCGCATCAAGGCTCCGGGTAAAAGTCCTGCCTCACAAAGAATCTGAAAACCGTTGCAAATACCCATGATGGGCATCCCTTTGCTTGCCGCCTCACGAATATCATCCATGACTGGCGCTTGGGCAGCCAAGGCACCCGAGCGCAAATAATCTCCATAGCTAAAACCGCCAGGTAAAATAAATCCATCGTACTGATTAATATCGACTCGATCCTGGTACCAAAGGTATTCACCGACACCACCCGATTCATTCACGGCCTGGATAATATCGCGATCACAGTTGGTTCCCGGAAAGCGTAGAACACCTATCTTTTTCATAGTACTTCTGCCTCAAAGACTTCGATCAAAGGATTATGTAACACTTTTTCCGCCATGGCATTGGCCTTTTTAAGGGCTTCTTCTTTAGAACTTTCTTCCATTTCTAAAACCACATAGCGACCCACCTGGCACTGGTGAAGTTCATGGCCCTGTTTATTCAGGATCTCGCTAACCGCTCGGCCCTGGGTATCGAGGACTTCCGGTCGGGGTAAAATTTTAACAGCGACTTTTATCATAAATGACTCCAATGCTTTTCAATTCTGCTAAGAACTTCTTTGTATCCTTCAAGAACCGGCCCCAAATCCCTTCGAAATCGGTCTTTATCTAATTTTTCACGGCTGGTCTTATCCCAAAGGCGACAACTATCGGGCGAAATTTCATCACCGAGAATAATTTTTCCCTCTTTGTTGCGCCCAAACTCCAATTTAAAGTCGACCAAGGTAATATCGATGGCCGAAAAGAAATCAATAAGATTACGGTTGATAACCAAAGCCAACTTCTTGAGCTGATGGAGTTCGTCCAAATCCTTTGCCGCTTTCAAGAAGAGCGCTTGCTCATCTGAGACGAAAGGATCTCCCAAATCATCGTCTTTATAAAAGAATTCCGTTAAAGGCTTTTCCAGGATCTCCCCTTCTTCGCGCCCAAACTTCTTAGCCGTCGAGCCGGCCAAAACATTTCTAACCACCACCTCGAGAGGGATCATATCCAGTTTTTTTGTAATCCAGCAGGCTTCGGGCAATTTTTTAACAAAATGGGTGTCTACATTTTTTGATTCAAGATACTTAAAGATCTTTGTAGCAATTTCGAAATTAGTTTGCCCTTTTCCCGATACCTCATCTTTTTTTTGTGCATTAAAAGCGGTCAGTGAATCTTTAAATTTTTGCGCAACGAGATTCTCATGATCTCGCACACCATATATCTGTTTTGCCTTACCCTCGTAGAGAAGGACTCCTAATTCGTAACTCAAATCTGAACTCCTTTAGGTCCCGACTTTAAGGCCCGCTTAACTACTTTTTCGATTCCCTTGCGATGGGACTCGCCACTGAAGATTTTATTAATGCTCTTGGGTTTCACGTATTTTTTTACTTCAGAGTCCTCTAATAGAGCTTCTTTTAAATGTTCGCCTTCTTTAAGAGAGTGACTCACCCGTTGAACTAACTCATAGGCTTTTTCACGGGTCAGCCCGGCTTTGACAATTTCAAGAAGAACATGGGAGCTAAAGAGCTGGCCCTGGGATAAATCCATATTGGCGCGCATGCGTTTTTCATCGATATCTAATCGCTCGATCACACCTGCCATTCGATCGCAGGCGTAGTCCGCTAAAATCAGAGCATCGGGAAAAATCACCCGCTCTACCGAAGAGTGGGAAATATCTCGTTCGTGCCAAAGAGCGATGTTTTCAAGAGAAGACAGGCAATAACTTCTCAAGAGTCTCGAACAGCCCGTGATGTTTTCGGCACTGATTGGATTTTTCTTATGGGGCATGGCCGATGAGCCCTTTTGACCTTTTTGAAAACTCTCAAAAACCTCGTAAACTTCGGTGCGCTGTAAGTGTCGAAGTTCTACTGCTAAACGCTCAAGCCCACCGCCGAGAAGGG
>JAUHWN010000023.1 GCA_030424665.1 Bdellovibrionia bacterium
AGTACGAGAGGAGCGGGATGGACGAACCTCTGGTGTTCCAGTTGTCGCGCCAGCGGCATTGCTGGGTAGCTATGTTCGGAATGGATAACCGCTGAAAGCATCTAAGTGGGAAGCCAACTCTAAGATTAGTTCTCCCTGAAGTTTCCTTCGAGACTAGGAGGTGATAGGTAGCAGGTGGAAGCGGTGTAAGCCGTTGAGCTGAGCTATACTAATAAACGTTCGGCTTTTTTTCGAGTAAGATACACTTTAACTAAAAATCTCTAAGATAAATTTAGTTGATTAAGTTAAATCGATTTCAAAATGATTAATGTACAAAGTTTTAATTAGCTTAAAGGTTCTAATTAAAAGTGAAAATGCAACTGATCCTTTCAGTTTGATTTTTAAAGTCTGCTTCGGTGGCCTTTGAAAATACAATTGAATAATTGTTATAGATTTTAAGGTGTCTATAGCGGCGTGGATACACCTGAACCCATTCCGAACTCAGAAGTTAAGTGCGCCTGCGGCGATGGTAATGCATTGTAGACGATGTGTGAGAGTAGCACGATGCCTATTTTATGGCCGAGGATAAAACCTCGGCCTTTTTTTTGTCCAAATTCCTTCGAAAATCCTCTTTAATTTCGTTAGATCTTCCTCGGAGTACAATGTGCGCCTTCGTTTTTCTGTTTATGGGCATCTTACATTAATGAAGAGTCTTAGGTAAAACCTGGCTTTACATAGGTCGCTTTTATTTGAGTCGTGAGACCGTTGTTGGGAGCATTACCAAATGAAGCTATTTCGTATCTTATCGACTTTATACCTAATCTAATTGGAATGGTCCTCGCGATGAATTTATTTTGGGCCGTAAATATGCTTAAGAGTATTATGGTCTGTAGGACTCAACCTATTAATCCTACCAAATGAATTTTCATATTGTCTAAATTCAGGCAATGCCGTGATGGTTTTTCTGCCGTTTTTAGAAAAGGCTTGGCTATTGTAGTGCATTATCGACTGAAAGTCGTAAGCAGAAGCGACTTGAATAATATTGGAGGTTTTGGGGACTAGAAGCTGGAATGCATACTTATATTTTTGCTGGGCGTTTTCACTAAAGATTTTAACAAATTGGTCTCGATCAGGGCGTTGATGTTCGTGCAACAAGCCCAGGGCGTGACCTAGTTCGTGGAGGATAACTCGATTCGACCAACAACCGAATGAGGACAAATTCATCCGCCTCGTTTGAGACATGTGGGGTGGGGCGGCCCCAACGTGGGACCAGCAACCACTGTTTTCTTGAGTGAGATAGATTTTAAGGTCTCCATGATGGGTTTTGCTCCATGGCACGCATTGAATGTCAGCGTTAGCTCCCCATACGTCGTTACATAGATTTAAAAACCGGTTCCTGCGAGCCGACGATATTTTTCGATCAAACTCAATGGGAAGTAATCCATTCGGCCAGGGTCGTGTTTCGTAGTAACGAAATCCACTAAAGCTTGAGCTAGAGAGATCCGACTGTTTATCGCCCTTAAGTAAAATCATATCACCGGAGATAAACTCGTTATCAGGAAGTTCATAGTGCCCTTCAATATTGGTATTTGATTCGTTTTTGCCACAGGAAACCAGAGCCGTTGTTGTTAGTAGTACCAATACTGAAAAGATGAATGGACGCTTAAGCACAACCTTCTCCTTCATAGGAAAGTAGAAACCTCTTTAATTAGTCTAAGGGTGAGATTTTTGATTGTGAAATGGACTTACTATTTCTCTCTGAAAGTTGGAGGGACAAAAATGCCTACGACTAGGAGATCAACCCGTTGGATAGGACTTTTCATTCCACTCTATCATTCCACCGAGGAGATTAACGGGGTTGGAAAAGCCTTTATCAGCAGCTTGAAGTGCTGCCATTTCAGAGCGGCCTCCTCGTCGGCAAATGAAAATCAACTGGTCGTCTTTTTTCGGGTAGGAGTCGAGGAAGTCATTAAGTTCTTCTCCCAAGGTATGGCGAATGGAACCAGGGATGTGGCTAAGTTCACCGTAGTACTCACTTTTAGGACGAACATCGACCAAAATGCAGTTTTTAAATGACTTAGAAAGTTCATCACAGGTCACTTCAAAAATGCTTCCGGCTTTTGTAATGTTCGGTTGAGTCATTAATTCCTCGCTTACCTATAAACAATGCTGATTTAAATACGTATCTAGTTTACGTGATTGCGAGAGAAATAACTAGTTCTTTTAAAAACTTGTTTTGAAAAACCTAGTTGAAGGCCCAATTGAAATCGCAGCTTATATCTTAGAGGATTAAATAAAAGGGGGCTTCATGCGAGCTGTATCAGATTTATTTCGATCATTAGGACGTCTCACCGGTATATCAGCCTTTTACGACATCGCTAATATGATCTACAAAGTACAAAGAACACAGCGAGAAATCGAGAATGTGAAGCGAAATGCAGACCGTGTTAAAGACTCTGTGTCTTCGAAGGACAAGTAAATAGTACTTCAATCTAAGGGACCGCTTGATCTAAATTCGTATTAAGAAGCAAACGGAGATGGTCCGAGTCCACATCTCATAAATGTCATCAATAAGGTCTATAGCGAATTAAGGGAGCAAGTCTGAATCAATCTGAGACTTTTCATAAATTACACTTCCCTATTCGAGGCACTCAGTCGTAATATAACGATACATCATAGAGCGCGAGAGTTAGACGCTATCCGTACGTTTTCTATAAAGCATGTCTATCTAAAATTATTCTAAAAAGAGTGTAGTAAAAATTAAATAGAGCGAGGGAGTGTTTGTGAAAGGGATTTTCACAGGGGTCTTCTACCTAGTAGTGTGCCTTGGGCTTGGTGCATGCTCGAAGATGGAAGTTGCAAGTGACTTATCTTCTAGCAGTCGAGCCGATCAATTTTGCGATTCAGATAGTCAATCGTGTCAGTGTATACCTGGCAAAATCATTTTTAGTGAAGCTGGTTCTTATGACTTCCAGGTTCCGCCCAACTGCCAAACATTAGTAGTCAAAGTTTGGGGCGCCGGAGGAGGAGCTGGAGGAATATCTACCGAACTTGGTGGCACATTCATTCAAGTCTGTCTGTCAGACCCAATGAAAAACTTGAAATCATTGTCGCCTCCGGAGGAAAAGCAGGAGTGGGAGATCCCACTCAGGCTTCTGGTGGAGGTGGCGGCGGAGCTTCTGCGATTGCTCGAGGAGCTATACCATTACTTATTGCTGCCGGCGGAGCTGGTGGAGGCGGCGGTGGAACGTCTGCGGGAAGCGCTGGCGGGCCGGCAGGAATAAGTAATGGTTTAGATGGCCAAGTGGCGAGTGATGCGACCCAAGGAAGGGGAGGTTTACAGGACCAAGGTGGTTCCGGAGGCTCAGGTGGAGGAGGTTCTGGTTCGAACGGAGTTGAAGGGAACGGTGGTTCAGGAGGAACAAACCTCGCTCAAGCACCTCTTGGTGGAGATGCTGGTGAAGGCATTAGTGTTGGCGGCTCTGGTGGTAACGGCAACATTGCCGGAGGCGGCGGTGGTGGCGCCGGATACTTTGGCGGCGGTGGTGGTGGCCGTGCCCTTACAGGTGGCGCTGGTGGCGGAGGAGGCTCTTCAATGCTTTCGGGAGAGGTCATAACTTCAGAGCCGGGGCAAGATCGTTTTGCTGGTGGCGAAAATGATGAAGATTATGAAGAGTTGAGTGGCCGTGGAGGACTTTCAATTATTGGTACTCTTCCTGACGGTAGAGATATTTCTCAATCACTAGATGGAACCTCTGGATTAATAGTAATCAGTTGGTAATTCTAATCGTATCATTTCAATACATTAAACTTTTCAGTTACTCCTTTCCTTATGAGTAGCGAAAAAATCTTTTTACTTTTTTCTAATATAAAATCTGCGTTCACGCCTTTAGATGAAATCTAATAAGTCGTGAACTGTCTAACTTTTTTATTCTGCCAAAAAATTATCTAGCTAAATATTAATTTCAATTTTTCTGAAGTCATTATCGAAACTTTCTTCGTGTTGATTTGTTTTGATTATGGGATTAGGGCTTGTCGCAGCCATCGGAGGATGTATGAAGAACTTAATAAAACTAGTTAGTGTGGTGTTGTGCAATTTGATTATTGTATTGGTTTCAGTTTTGTTTGCGTTAGATTCGCAGGCCCAGAGTTACCAACAATGTAAGGTTCAAGGAAAGAACTTTAGATGCTTGAAAAATATTTCATATGGAAGTCACGCTTTGCAGAAAATTGATCTTTATCTGCCGAACAATGTTCAAGCCGGGATAAAGATGCCATTGGTCATTTATATCCATGGTGGTGGATACTACATGGAGCAAGTAAATAGAAACTCAGGCATCAAAGGAACTATGCCCGCTAGAAAGTACCTTGACGATGGAATGGCGTGGGCGACGATCGATTATAGGCTATCTGGCGAGTTTCCTTTCAGGAAAAGTAATTCGATGCCCTATCCTGTGCAAATGGCAGATGGAGCGCGAGCGATTCAGAAATTAAGACAGATTGCTAGTACTCATAGTCTTGATAAGAATAAATTCGCTGTCGGGGGATCTTCCGCCGGAGGCGGTATTTCTGCTTGGACCGTAATGCACGATGATCTAAAAAAAGCGAACAGTAGCGATCCTGTACAAAGAGAGTCTTCTAAGGTTCGTTGCCTGGGATTGGTAAATACTCAAACAACATTAAATATCCCTGAAGTGATAGATTTACTGGATCACCCTGATATGCAGGAACCCGATGAGGGATTAAGCTACCTTTACGGTTTGAAGCTAGGTCAGTGGGCCAGAGCGCCTAAGTACTGGAACAGAGTATTAGCGGCTAGTTATCTTGAAGCCTCTCCGATTAGTCATCTCGATGCGAGCGATGACTTCGAGGTCATCATGGTTCATAGTTCGAGCATAGGTGGATATGGCTCTGGAAATATCCATGGCGCGGAGTTTGGACGTTATCTATCGACAGGAGAGCCTGCGAATATCGCGAAAGATTATGGTCGAACGAATCTTAAAAAGTTGGGAATAAAAAATCAATTTTACTCGAGTCTTGATGATAGTCAGATGGTAGATCAAGTGTTTGGCTTTTTGAAAACTTGCCTTCGTCATAGGATGGAGAAGTAGTTGAATTGCCAGTAAAAGGTAGAGTTATCGGGTTGCAGAAATGTGACCCGATTTTTTTATTGTATGAATTACTAGATAATCAGAATTGAAAGAAGCTAACGAACCGAAATTGTCCTTCGAAAATTATTGGGATTTAAAAAGAAAAGTGGTCCTCAAAGGTCTTTCCCTCCCCTCTGAGGACCGAAGTAGAAGCTTCTATTTAACAAGAGACGATTGAACAACTGTGCCTTGGACGAATTTTTGGTTCCAACCCCGTTTGAGTTCCTTAAAATTAACAGCGATCAGAGCTGCCATCGGAACTGATACAATCATAAATGCGATTATCAAATTCTTCTTTACCATTTTTTCGTACTTAACTTGCATTTTACTATCTCCCTTGAAACTAGAATAAGGGGTGAGGGTGTCAATCCTTGTCATGCAAATTACGGTGAAAAACCCTGTTAAATCAGTGGTTTAAGCCATAGAGGGAGCTTGGCCTTTCGCCTCCGAGGAGCTGAAATCTAATGGAATACGAGGAACCGAAAGGGTAGGTCACGGAAAATGAATTTGTACCCAATCCACAAATACTTCGAGGGTCGAAAACTAAAATTGTGATATAATTAGCCATGGGGAAGTCGGGACTATTAGTGAATTTATATATTTTCTTCTTTTTATTTTTGCTAACGGGAATTGCTCAAGCGGACTTTGCGCAAAATGAGTCTTGTATTAACTTTGAATTGTCGAGCTTTGATGTCAAAGATGACTGTCAACCGGCTCGAGCTTCAGAGATGAATTCACAAATTAGAGAACTCAATCAAATTTACCAAGACGCTGGTTCTACACCTGCTTCAGCCGGTAGCTTAGAAAATAGAGTTCGACGAAGACTCTGTTATGCCCAATTTAGTTTCGGAGGTGTTCGACAGTTTTCTGTGAATGCTCATTCACAGTATCCCTTTTTACCCCATAGAGAATACTGCACAAAAAATGGTTTAATTTTTGAGTGTGGTGAAAGAACAACCTCGGCGTCTGTAGTCTGCTGGCCCCATAGCGGAAGAGGTCATGGTGATTTAAAGCCAGGATGCCATATGACTGTCGTCGTTAAAAGAGAGCAGCAGCCTGATAACCCTCTTCGCTGTCGTTGCTCTCACCTAGGCTGTGGCCAAATGATTTTACGAGCTCTCCCAAAAGAAGTTTCTCAACAAGATATCGAAAATGCTCTCAATGGTTTTGGCTGTGGTCGAACAGAAATCATAGGCTATGCTGAATCACAACGTCCGGCTCAACCGGGCGAAATCAGAGAGTTTGTGATCTCTTCACAGAATTGTACAGTGGCTCGAAGTGCAGGCAATTGTGCGCCGGGTACTTCACCGAAGTTTATGTTTGGCTCACGTGCATTTTTGTTTAGTTCCGACGAGAATCCAATGGGTTTTAATCAATCGCGGTTTCCGATAGTTTGCGTTCCGAATTCAGTGGGGCCAGAAGCCCAAGGGTCGCCAGAAGGCGACGAAACATAATTTATCTGGTATGAATTTGGTCGGTTGATTCTACCACATATAGCCGACGTGGAAGGTTCGGCCTAACTCAAAGACTTTGTTATTTTCTTGGGTCATATCGAGCACATCGTATTGAATGACGACTCCATATTTATTGCCTTCAATCCACTGGATTACCATGATCTGCAGAAGATGGTTGCCATCTTTCTTTTTCGCAATTGGAATTTTCACCTTGTCCAGCCACTCAGCAATGCGTGCATCGGGGCTCGATACTTCGATTTTCCCTATATCTTGAAAAACTGCAGGTAGCCTCTTCAAAGTTTTGAGATTATTTAAATCCCGTTCCCAGATAATCGATAAGCGCTCCTCCGAGGGCTTCATCCAGAACCCGAGATCAACGTAAGCCGCTCCAGCAATAAATAGTGATAACAAAACTAAGATTGTACCTATAAAAACTCTCATCCCTTTATTTGAAGACATTTTAGCCTTTATATCAAGGGACCATTCGTGGCGACTTGATCAGACTTTAGGCAGGACAATTCCAGACAACAAGAAGGGCGAAATTGTCGACTTCCTGTACGCCGGGATTTTGAGTAATTTATGAAAACACTAGTTATTACAGATATTTATATGGCGTATCAAATTGGCACATATCTTGGAAAAGTAAACGTCAGGAGTACTAATGACGTTGAAACAAACATATAGGTTTATTTTAAGCTTTACGACGGTGATGTTTTTAATTGCCTGTTCCGATGTTAAATTTTCGGAAGCTCCTCGCTGTGAACAAGAAGGAATTGATTGCAATCAGTGTGTTGGTGATGACTGTTTCAAGGCATTTTCTGATGACATTATTATCGGGCCTGCAACGGTTGATATCTTATTTGTGACGGACAACTCGGGCTCAATGTCTACTGAGCAGGCGGCGATGGCGAATCGCTTTCCTAACTTCTTCGATAAAATTAAAGATCTCGATTACCGAATCGCTGTAATCACTACAGATGTATCGGTATCTCCTAATAATGGTCCCAAGGCAGCCAATAATTATGGGGCCTATCAAGACGGTCGGTTTTTAGAATTCGCCAGTGGCGAGAAGGTTCTATCTCCCTCTTCATCGAATGTTATTTCAAAGTTTCGAAATACGGTAAAGCGAGATGAAACTGTGGCCTGTGAAAACTCGGGGTTTAAGACTGCGAGTTGTCCATCTCCAGATGAGAGAGGAATTTACGCAGCCAATATGGCTCTTGATAGAAATGAAGAAAACTTTTTTAGAGATGATGCCCATTTAGCGATTGTCATTCTTGCTGATGAAGACGAAAGAAGTCGAACTCGATATTCTAGAGGAGCTATTATGGGAGATATCCCAGGATATCCACTGGAAAATTATGATCAGCCACAAACCTTTATTGACCGACTCAATACTTATTACCCAAGCAAGAGCTTAGCGGTCCACGCGATTATTACCAAGCCCGGAGATAGTTCTTGTAAGTATACTCAAGACAACCAAAATGGTGGGGTTAAGGGTCATTACGGATATCTCTATAAACAGTTCGCTCAGCTAACGGCCGGTGAAATTGGAGATATTTGTGCTTCTGATTACGGTCAGCAAATGGGTGATATTGGCTCTAATATTAAAGATCGAGTCACTGCAGTTCGTCTCGACTGTCGTCCTCGCAATGACAAGGTTGATATTCGATTTATTCCTGAGCCCAATCCAGCCGTTCAAATTACTTATGATTTTCAAGATTTAGTAATTCGATTTGATCGTCCACTTCCGCCGAATACTCGCGTCAGTCTTGATTACGATTGTGATATCTAAAAAAAAGATTAATACATTCATCATTTCGCTCTAGATACTTTTTTTCAAAATGTGTGCGCCATTTAAAATCCTTCGGAATGACTTTCTTTTCGTTAAGTTTTAATCCCATTGTATTTAAACTTTTTAAATTTCCTTCGATGGCCTCTACGTACTCTTTTGAATTGGTAGCGAGTTCGAGCGAAGCTCCCATTTTAAGTTTTTTAATGAGTTCTTGAGTAAATGGCATGTTTAGAAAATTGCGATTTTGATGTTTTGATTTTGGGTAGGGGTTTGGATATAGGATAAATATCTGATCGAGGCAATGATCGGGAAGTTTATGGTGAATCCATGGAATGGCATCTCCGAATACTGGGTAAAGATTTTTTGGTGAATCATGGTTTTCATACCTTCTCTGGAATTTTTCAAACTTTTCTTTTGTACGTTCGATGGCGATCAAGAAGATTCCGGGGTTTTCAAGAGCAAATTGAACAGGGTGGTATCCAACGCCACAACCTATTTCAAGTGCGAGGTTTCCCTTTGGAGGATCAAAGGGGCGGAGATCCTTAGGCTCTGGAATCTTATCTGGATTAAATGGACGGGGCATATTCAAGCTATATGGGGAGGAAGAGTCGAGTTATCGATATTTGGCAGTTCAACATCGTAAAGCTGATCATTTTGCACCTCTCCTAAAAAGTCGTAATGCCACCACTCATTGGGGTTTGCTTTAAATCCAAATTGAATCATCAAGTTCTCAAAAAGTTCCATGTTCTCTCGGATTTCGTTAGACCACTTTTCGGGAGTTCTCCAGGCTTTTTCCGAAAGGTCATCAAAACCTGAGGGCATGGAGAGATAATTTAAGTCGCTATCGACGATAGTGAGATCGACGGCTTTACCTCGGCTGTGATTAGAGCCACTGACCATTTTGCCGTCCTTCCGCACTGGCCTTGCGATATATCGATCATCGGGGCAGTGGGCCCAGAGCTTTTCTTGAATATGAAATGGTCTGTAGGCATCCCAGATGTGTAGGCGGTAGTCTTTCTTTTGAAGTTCTTTGTTAACACCGAGGAGAGCTTCATAAACCTCTTTCTTTACATAGCAGGCGTGGTTTATATAAAGCTGTTCTCCAGTTACATTTTCAGGGGTCGCATAGGGGAGATAAATCGAGAAAAAAGAGGGGTCGAAATGAACAAACCCCTCATCAAGTAAGCTTTCGTGCATAATTACTTTTTCTTATTAGAGGCAAAGAAGCTAACAACATCTACTTTAAATTTATCAATGTTTAATTTACTTGGTTGGATCTCAGCAACCAGGTGTTCGGCTCCGTCCATTTTTAATTTGCTTTTACCGCCTGCCATCTTGCAGGTATATTTCTTAACCTTTTTAAGTTTTTTTCGGAAACTCTTTTTTCGACAAATCCCCTGAACAGCTACTAGGGCCTCTTCGCAAGCAACTCCACCGAGGGCTTTTAAATCTTTGTCTTTAAGTTTTCCTGTGAAACTGGCCTTATCAAAAGCGCCGGTCATTTTGAGTTTACATTGTTTGTTTGTTTTCTTGGTAATTGCCGAAAGCTTTTTTTCTGCAAGTTTAAATGCTGCAGCTTCTTGAAGATTTGTGTCTTTTGCCGTGTCTGCCTTTTCTTTGGCAGCGGACTTAACTTTATCTCCCAAGTCTCCTTTTTTAAAGCCAAACTGAGCTTGAGTGGTCACGCTAAAAAGCAAAGTGAACGAGAGTAGGGCTAAGATTCGCATGGATGATTCCTCCTAATATATAGAACTGAGTTCTCTTCTAATTCTAGGGGAATTTGCCCTACTGTCACGGCTAAGATTTTATGGGGTCCGGCCGTATTTTACTAATTTTTCGGGTCTAGACCCCTCACCATTTGAATATTTCAGTCGAAAAGCAAAAAGGGCTGGGGCTTTGTCTATTTTTCATTCTTCCTATAAACCGATCGGTTTTTCATAGGCAAACCCAGTGATTTCATGCTAATAATGCGCTGCATTAAGAAATTTAGAAAAGGACCTATAAGATGGCTAGCCTACTTTTTCGCATAAAATTAATCGTTATTGCGATCCTGTTTAGTGTCTCTGCTTTTTCGCAAGAGATCTATACGACGATCGATTCGATCCCTGATGTTAATGATCCTGAAATCAAGGAATTGATCGAAATTCTAAATAGTCATCCCAATACTCCACTTGGATCAACACTCCTCGATGTACTTGCTCCTAGTTATAAGGACGGTCAAAAATTTAGACCAGACTGGGGAAATATGGCGATACGTGGTCTCTTGTGTAAGAACTGTATCCAGATTTTAGCTATTGGTCAGGATGCCACTCACATCGCTGAGTTCGCTAATCGACCCGGTATTGCTGGGTTTGGAGGTCGTGTTCACGACATGGCTTCTCACTTTGGTGTTTTTGAGCAGATCTTTTTTACGAACCTTTTTACGAATACTATTTCTGGTCAGTACGGCAGTCGTAGTACTCCAGTAATCGAGGTTAAAGAAGATGGTCGAAAATTTTTCACCGACATGAGCGTTACAGAGAATAGACTTTGGAGTCTCGCTCATGATAGTCCTTACTCAGAGTTTAGAAATAAGCTTCTCGCTTGGGTTATGAAGCGAAACCAAGATTCTCTCAAAATGGTTCTTATGCTAGGACAAGCGGGAAAAGATGCCGGTGGTAGTTTTTACGAGTACATCGGCGGTAAAATTGATGGTTACATCTCTGACGAAGACGCTCGTCGCTACTTGGTTCCAGAATTTGAAATGGTCGGAGCTGGTGGAAATAACGAAGCCGCAATTCCTCTTACTAAAGATGGAAAATCTCTCTATTCGGTACTCCATAAAATGCATCGTGGTAGCTGGAAAGAATTCAGCATGAAAAGTAGTTCAGATGTATCCCTTGCGAAGCAACTTCTTAAGGATCATTGGAAAGATGCATTAGATCTTGTCGCGATCAACTATAGCGGACCAATGAATAATGGCATCATGCGAGCTGAGCAGCTCGGTGGATTCAATTGGGAGCCTGCAGAATCTCGACGCCTCAAAGGAATGCGAATTCCCGACGGGAAGGGTGGAAGCTTTGCGGCCCCTGATGTTTTATTTCTCGATTCTCCACATCCGACATATTTGTCCATCGTCAAAACCGATGGAGGGGACCCGTCAAAAATCGTAAATGATGGACTTGTAGCAGACGCAAAAAGTTGGGTTCGAAAAGGTTGGAGCGCTCCACGTGCCGAAAAAGGTGGAAAAAGTAACTTCGAAAGTGGAAAACCCTATAAGTACGGAAGAGCCTCTGTGCCACTCTCACACGGGGACCTTGGTACGCCAGACATCCGCTTAACTCCAGTTTCTTCTGCCGTAAGATTTGATCAATCGGTGATCGTAGGCGGAGAGCGCGATAAAAATATATTTGGATCTAAAGGTAGAAGTGAATTAAAGCGCATTCTCGATAGGATGAAAAAAGATGATCGTCATGACCCTCTTCCGAACAATTGGATGGTGCGAACGGGGCGTCCACTCTACGATGAGTGGAAGTATGAATTTGATCCCGGTTTACCAGCTGATGTTGAGCGTGTTTTCAGAAGATATCTTCCAGATGCTAGTGAAGACTCGACAGAAACAAGAGAGATTTTTTCTCAAACTCACAGGGACACTGGTTACTTCGGTCACTACCGAGGAACCCTCGATGACCCAGAAGTATTTGTCCTAGCCGATCCTCATGGTTGGGATGACATCATGACTTCTCGAGCTTTGACTGGAGAAAGAGGTCAATACTTACATGGAGTATTTAGAGATTTAGGTATTGATGACAAATACTTCGTTCTTAAAACTCTTCCAGTAGGAATGGATGGGGCTTCTGAAGCCGAGTGGAATGATGCTCTTTATGCAACTCGAACTTACCGTGAAAAGGTCATTGAAAAGGTTCTCGAAACAACGCGACCAAAGGTTTTTGTTGCCGATGGCGAGTACGCAGCGAAAGAGCTTGAGCGAATTTTGGACGAATTAGGAGTGAAAAGCCCTCGGATCGTTACGATTGAGAGAGGAAGTAGTGCCTCTTCGGGAATTAAGTCAGGTGGTTCTGCGCTCAAATCCAAGTTGGGTTCGAAATATCGTCGCAGAAATATTTCTGGAGATCGAGCTGATATTCCTCGTTCACACCTGACCTTTGTTGCTCGTGTCTGGGAAGGTACTTCTGGAGACCGTGTTATCTCCGGTCGTGGTAAATACCAAGGTAAAGCCTTTGCTGCGGTAGCTCCCAATTGGGCTGCTAAATTTGAAGGTGAATTCTCAAGAAGTGAAGAGAGAGGTTGGGAACGAGTTTTAGCAGAACATGAAGAGATGGGTTTTCGTTCTCCTCAAGAGTCTGTGGCTCAATACTTTGATCGTCGCAGACAAGAAGTTGAGCGACGAGAGAGAGCTTTCTATGCTGGTCTTCGAGAGCGTAGTGCAGAAAGTGCCCTCGAAGCAGTACTAACAGAAGTTCCTGGTCTTGAGATGGTAGGTTCATCGGCAGGGTCTTGTGAAGCAAATTTCTACAGACTGGCTCAGTAAACTTAGACTCGAAATTTGATTGATAAAAAAGGCTCTCTTGGGGAGTCTTTTTTTTTGCTTCGAGTTCAAACTCCTATAAAAATTTCAATGCAATAACTAATGAGATGAATCTAGCTTGGTACGGATCTGAATATTGCCAAATATTGGTCAGAAAAAATGAAAAAAAACTAGATTTTTTTTAAAAAGAGAAGGCCTCTGATTGATGGTTATGAGCTGAGTTGCGGAATAAGGATTGCTCTGATTATGGCTGTTATAGGGTGTCACAAGACTAGAGGGGACTGTCTTGAAGGGTTTAGGATCATTCATTCCGCTACTAACTTTTATTTTGTTCAGTGGATTCGCACACACTGCCAGTGCATTTAACGCACCAGACGTACTTCCCGATGGACGTCGCATGGTTTCGATGCGTCAGGGTTGGGTCTCTCAAATAGAGCAAAAATTTAGTAGCGAAGGTCAGCTTCAGTCACTCTCTCAACTGTCACGAATTAACTTTGATTACGAAAGGCTCAGTGGAATTCGTCCTGAAATTACCGAGCTTCGCGATGTCTTGAATTCCTTTGGAAACTTTGGAATTGGCAATGATATTCATCTAGGAAGAATCGACATTAATTTAAAGCCGGAAGTGAGTTACTCTGTGCCGACAGTGGCTTTCGGTTTAACCGACGCTCTAACGATTGGTCTTGGGATTCCAATCATAAACTATAAGAATAGAGTTCGTTTAGATCGAGTCGAAGGAAACGTGAACCAGCTTAAAGAAATTTATGGTGGTGTAAATGCTGAACTCGATGGTGCTCTTAAAGAACTCGATGTGGATATTGTTGGAGAGTTTAAATCCTATTTGCGAGAGCGTGGATACAAAGAAGTCCGCTCGCAAAATAAATCCTACATGGGGGATATTCAAGTTGCCGCACTTTATGCCTTTCCTTGGAGAAAGGATACGATCAATCTTTCTACAACAACGATCAACTTGCCCACTGGCCCTGCTGACGATCCCGATGATATTTTAGATTTAGGTATATTTGGTGAGACCTATATTGAGCAGGAACTGCTGGCATCGGTTCAGGTCATTCCTAACTATTTTATTCGAACTGGGGCCTCCTATCGACTGACTCTACCCGATGAAACTGTCGCAAGAGTGCCTCTCAATGAAGAAGACGAGCTTCCTGATGTTAATCAAAAAGAAAATCTAACTAGAGATTTGGGTGACACGATACGTGTATTTTCATCGATACATCATAAGTTTCTTAAGTTTTTTGAATGGGGTTTTGGCTACGAATATATTGGCAGGTCTCGAGACAGCTACAGCGGTGAACGCGGTAGTCGATATGACCTTTTGGCTGCCGATACAGAGTCGAGCCGACATATGATGAAACTGGGAATCAGTTTTAATACAATTGACTACTATTTGGAAACAAAGAGTTTATTGCCAATGTTTTTGGAGCTTAGGCTCACGGATATTTTTAGGGGTACAAACATTAATAGGCAGCTGACACAGGAATTGATTTTACAGGTATATTTTTAGGGGATTCATGAGGTTATTACTACTGCTACTTACATCTTTGTTATTCGTCAACTGTGCTCCAGAGCTTGAAGATATTCAGCCGGAGCCGATTCCGCAACTTATTATCAATCGTGAATTTTCACAGAAGCTAGCCTATAATGCCGAGTTACCTTTCCCATTACAGAGCTTAGATCAATTAGATATTGAGCTAAGTACCACGGATCTTCTTAAGTTCTTAAAGCAGCGCCTATACATTACTCACTCTACAAACAATGCTGTGGAGAAAGAGAAAACTCTTGCCATGATCGAGCAGGTTTTGTCGTTAGGTTACTTCTTTGAGGAAGAGAAACTTGCTAACGGTAAGTATGTCGACGCACTTTTAGGTTTTGCATATGATGATGTTAAGGCTGAAATTGGAGACGTGAAGGAGACTTTAAATCGTGCTTCACAAATAGTGCCGAGTAAGCTCAACCGTCTGTCCGGAAATTACCGCTGGCCGAGTTTATCTCGGTTTAAGCTGAGTCAAACTAAAGCCTATGTTTTTGACTATTTTGATTTAGTTCCTAAGCAGTTGAGGGCGTTCAATGTCTTTGAGCCTATTGTTGTTGAAGTAGAAAAAGAGTTGAAAAGTGGAGATACGAGATCTGAGATAGAAAACCTCAGCCGTCTTTTAACCCAACTTGAGAACTCTAAAAGTTTAGCGAATTCACTGAATATTTTAGATCGAGTCATAAGGGAGTATAAAATTGATCTTTCCAGTGAGACTTTACAGGATCTCGAAGAAGCTCGTTATATTGCTTATTCAATTTCTCAAGTCCGCGATGCCTCAACGGCCTTTGAGTTGATAGTTTGGTCGTGGTTAATAACATCACCTGATGACCGGAAACAGGTATTTTCGACTCAATCGAAGGATCTCTATGAGTTTCTAAGGAATCGAAATGAGGGAGAGCTTTACTGTTACATTCCATCTAAAAGTTGTGCCGGGCCGGTTAGATATTTTGTTCGAGAGCTTGCTATCATTCCAGAAATTGAAGGCTATGGTGTATTGAAAATTCGTGATCAAGTCGACCGTGCAGCATCCGAAGTATTAATCGATGTGGTTAAAGAAGAAACGTTGAACTTCTTAAAGGATATCGACTCTCTACTTTCTGAGAAAATTCTTGCTGGAATTCACAAAAGCTATAATCAAGTTGATCAGGTAACCCGAGATCCAGTGAATTTTGTTAAAAACCTTATCGTAGGTAGCGAATTGAATGAAAAGAGCTTCTTTCGCATTAAAGAACACTTTCCGGGTAAGATGCAGATAAAAGATTCATTCCTTTCTGCGAGTGAGACGTCTGAAATGGTATCTTCGGATCTAGAGATAAAAACCTTGTTGTTCGAACTCATACATATCTATTTGGTGACTGATGATAAATTAAGTGTCGATAAGGCGGATAAGCTCCTATTGAGTTTTATAGAATTTACTCTCGATTTGTCTGGGGTAAAAACATACGATGGATCCTACATTGAATCCTCTTATAGTTTTGTAAAGAGTTCTAAGAAAATCGAATACGCTCTCGACCTGGAATTACTCAAAGAGCCGACCTACATAGAGTCGAGTCAGAATTCGTCTATTTTTTGGCGTTCACATGGTCGACTCATAAGAGTTTTAACTTCATTTATGCCGTTTTTTAGAGATTGGAGTAGAAGTCTTTTTGATGAGGGGCTTGGTGGCGTCTACGTGCAAGATATTTTAAGGGGCTTTTCATCTGAAAGCCTTAATCAAAAGCTCTTTCCGAAAGATGCTATTTACGCCATGGTATTTGCGAACTGTGTGCTATTGGTAAAAAACTTGAGCTACAAAGGAATGGGCCTCTATGTGGCCAATCAGAATTTTGATTTTGTCGCTTTCAATGATGAAGATCCTAGGCCGGAAAAGCAGTCAGCTATGGGGGCAATCATTGATCAAAATGAGTTTGGTGATCAGTTCGCAGAAACGAAAACCAATACGATATTGGTTTCTGCGCTCGCCAACCTGTTAAACGAAGGGGCCCTCATTGAAAACTCAAATTCTCAGCTGATAAGAGACTCTCTGGGAGGGGAAGAATTATCAGGTCTTAAGCAGATACTTGCAGATTTGGAGTTATTGACAATAGGAATGTCTAATTTTGTGAGCCATTATCTTCAGAGTCCCGAAGGGAAGGTCTACTCAAAACTTAGAAAATACGATCAAAGAACGTTTGAATTTTTTGAAGAGGAAGTAGACGCAGGTTTTTATGCAATCGACTCCTATGTTGATATTCACAATAAAACCCAAGTGACAACCTATAAGTGGAGTGCTCAGCAAGCCTTCGAATTTTTACTGACCGAGAGTCGCAATAAGGAAGATGTCAAAATGTTGGATGCCTATAACTTAAACGGGAGTTATCTGAAAATTAAGTCGATCCAGCAGATAAAAAAGTCAGGAAGTTTAAATTAAAAAATCCATGGGAAGCGACTGTAATCTTGTGGTCGCTTTTCTAAAAACGCATCCCTTCCCTCTTGGGCTTCAGCGGTTCCATAGGCAAGCCGGGTGGCTTCACCTGCAAATAATTGCTGACCAACCATGCCGTCGTCAGTGAGATTGAAAGCGTATTTAAGCATTTTGATCGCCGTTGGACTCTTTTTATTAATTGTTTCACACCATTCTAGGGCAACGACTTCGAGCTGATCGTGGTCGATCGATTCGTTGACCATCCCCATTTGCATGGCCTCATCAGCCGTGTAGTTGGCTCCTAAAAAAAAGATCTCCCTAGCGCGTTTTTGCCCTACCATTTTAGCGAGGTAAGCCGAACCATAGCCCCCATCAAAACTTGCTACGTCAGCATCCGTTTGTTTGAAAACAGCATGCTGTTTACTTGCTAAAGTAAGGTCGCAAACGACGTGAAGAGAGTGTCCGCCACCTACGGCCCACCCAGGGACAACACAAATTACGGGCTTAGGCATAAAGCGAATCAATCTTTGAACCTCTAGAATGTGAAGTCGGCCGAGTTTAGATTTATCACCATACTGATAGCCGTCCTTACCTCGTACTCTTTGGTCTCCACCGGAGCAAAACGCCCAGCCACCATCTTTTGCAGAAGGCCCATTTCCCGTTAAAATAACAGTACCGATATCTGAGGACTCGGCGGCGTGGTGCATAGCCTTATATAGTTCGTCCACCGTCTGCGGTCTGAAGGCATTTCTTACTTCCGGGCGATTGAATGCAATTCGTACGGTTTTTTGATTTTTTCCGCGGTGATAAGTAATGTCTTCGAAATTAAATTCGGGTACCAATTCCCAGACTTCGGGGTTAAAAATTTCCGATGGATTAGGTTTTTGTGAGCTCACTCAAATTCTCCATATATTAATTTGCATCTAGATACCTGGACTTTGTATACCTTTTCTTATTATCGCTCAAGGGAGAAAAGGTGCTGAAATCGCCTATTATTCCCTATTACTTGGCTTTTTTCTTAACCCATTTTTTAAACTCTTCATTGAGATCTTTAATTTCGCAATAGGTTTTAATGAAGGGCTCCATACTGCGACCGACACTCAGACTAATGAGATTGACGAGTTTACACTTGCGATCGAGCATTTCAGCGAGGGCCTGAGACACTTTGTAGTGATATCTAATTTTTTCGGGACTCAACTTAAAAGGGTGACCAACTTTTCTTACATCTTCTGGGAACCCATTATTGAGAAGCCACTTGTAGTCGACCTTACCTTTATTTGCGTAGTGATTGGCGAGCCCCTCTTCGAACCACTTTGGTATGGCCTGTTTATACTTTTGCGCCAAAATTACGTGAACCAGCTCGTGACCAAAGACTTCGTCGAAGTTTTCGTCAGTAACTCTTGGGCCTAAATGGACGACCTGGCTTCCGGAGCGATTAATTGTGACTGCAATGGCCTTAGGACCCAAGCCATGGGCCGCTCCGAAGGCTTCGCTCGAGGAGTAGTAGTGAACAGGAATACGATGAATGGTCCACTCAAGCTTTCGTTGCATTCGTCTCGTTACTTTGCGCACGCGGACAGCTTTGAGCCAGCTCGGAGGCTGATCCATGATAATCGCGTTAGTAAAGATGCGATTTTTATCGGATTGAGCACCGACAGGTAAAGCCGCGAGTAATATTATTCCAAGAAGGCAGCGTATGAGCATGGGTTCTCCCTTTTTTAAGAGTATATAGTCAAACTTAAGGACCCGATCCTGTCATGTAAAGAAGCCAACGCCTTGCAATATCTAGGGTTTTTGCAGCCAAAAAGCCATTTAGATACTAGTCTTAGCTCATGGATTTTAGCCGAGAAGAAGAACAGCAAGTCGTTAAGAGACTGCTCGCAATAGGCTCTCAGAAGTCTTTTCAGCGAGGGGATCTCATATACAGCGAAGGAGATTCTCCAACCCATTTGTATTATATCGAAAAGGGTCTCGTCGGTTTAATTAAGCTTTCTCCCACGGGTAACGAAAGTCTCTTGAGAATTTTTAAGGCCGATCAGTTTTTTGGTCATAGAACTTTATTTTCTGGTGAAACCTATCACGCATCAGCAAAATGTTTAGAGCCTACAAATATGATATTGGTTGAAAAGCAAAAAGTGATTGAGCTGTTCGATGAAAATCCTAAGAGTTATTTTTTCTTGGCCAGAGCCTTAGCAAAAGAGCTTCGACGGGCCGAGAACAGAAGTGTCCTCGTTTCTGAAGCACATATTCTTGAGAGGGTCGCTTCAGCGCTATTGTTGTTTAAAAAACTGTACCCAGAACATATGTGGACTAGAACCGAAATTGCAAACTATGTAGCGAGTCGAACTCCCACTGTCATAAAAGCCTTGGCTGAATTAGAGAAAGAAGGGGCAATTAAACAGGATCGTCGCTATTTAGAAATTGTCGATGAAAGTGCTCTACTGGGGTTTCTTAGCGAGACCGGCACAGATTATCTTTAGTTATTTTAGTGATTTAGAGAGTCTCCTCAAAAAGTTGTCAACTTCAGTTCATTTTATAACCTAGCTTATATTAGCTCTTCCGCAAATCGATTACCTTATTTCTATGTTCTTGATGAACCTTAAAAACCTTTTTGATTTGTGGAAAAATGAGCCCGAGTGTATTCAGATTTTAGATTTCAGGCCGCGGGAGAGTTTTGACCAAGCACACATACCGGGTTCATATTGGATGAGTGAAAAACGGCTCCCCCTCGATAGGATCGAGACTGAAGATGGTCGGCTTTTTGTGCTCATTGCTCCTGAAAATCAGGTTTTAAAAGTATTAAAAAATTCGGGTTACTTTGATAATATCGCTCTTTTGAAGGAGAACTTTCAGGAGTGGGTGGATCGAAACTATCCTGTAGAAAATGAAAATAAATAAGGAGTTCCATTATGTATAGCCCAGTTCCTTTGAAGTCGCCCCAAGAGGTCAACGATTTACTGGATAATAAGGAGTTCGACTTTGTCGATGTTCGATCCCAAGAAGAGTTTTCGGGAGAATTAGGGCATGTGCCAGGATCTCATTTGAAAACCTTGGGTGATGAGCTCGAGGTCTATCTTGAAGAAGCGGACAGGGACAAGAAAATCATATTTATTTGTCGTAGTGGTCGCCGCGACACTGCAAGCGTTAGAGCGAGGTTTTAAGTCAGTCTACAATATGGATGGTGGTATGTTGATGTGGAATGAACTTAATTTGAGGAGAAGTTAAATGATAGTCAATTCGGAAGAAATATTAATGGCTCTCCTGGGGGGAGTTCTTATTGGTCTGTCGGTTACTCTGATGCTTTTGTTCAAAGGCAGGGTGACTGGGATTAGTGGTATCGCCTACGGATTTATCAATTTATCAAAAAATGATTGGATCTGGCGCGGTTTTTTTATTTTCGGGCTAGTAGCAGGAGGATTTATTTTATCTTTGAACTATCCAAGTACACTAGAGAACTCACTAGATTTTGGATATCTGCAACTCATAGTAGCGGGACTCTTTGTCGGCTATGGGACGGTACTTGGAAACGGTTGTACCAGTGGTCACGGTGTTTGCGGAATAAGTCGATTTTCGCTTCGCTCAATTGTGGCAACAGGAACTTTTATGGTCTTCGGGATGATTGCCGTTGCCCTAGTTTCTTACTTCTTCTTAGGAGGGCAGTGATATGAATAACCTTGTTGCACTTGTTGTAGGAATTTTATTTGCTCTCGGTCTAGGAGTTTCAGGAATGACTCAGCCTCAGAAAGTTGTGGCATTCCTCGATATTTTTGGACTAAACGGTGGCTGGAACCCGGCGCTCGCTTTTGTCATGATCGGAGCGATTGGTTCCCACGCGGTTCTTTATCACCTCGTAAGAAAACGAAAATCCCCAATATTAGAAGATCAGTTCCATGTACCGACACGAAATGATCTCTCACCAAGTTTATTGACGGGAGCAGCTCTATTTGGAATAGGCTGGGGAATTGGTGGATTTTGTCCAGGACCGGGGATAACAAGCTTGGCCTCAGGAGACTGGAGAAGTCTGGTTTTTGTGGCTTCGATGCTTGGCGGAATGTATTTATTTAGACTCTCTAAGCCACTTGTGGATAGAATATTTCCCTAAATAACTGGAATTTAAGCTTTGGGGATTTCTATGTGGGATGAAAAATACGATAAAGACGAATGGCACTATGGTAAAGAGCCCAATGATTTTTTGAAGTCCTGTGAAAGTTATTTCAAAGAAGGGCAAAGGGTTCTTTGTTTGGGTGCGGGAGAAGGTCGGAATGCCCTGTATCTTTTGCAGCACGGTTTGGATGTGGATGCGATTGATCTTTCTCCGGTTGGTTTAGCTAAACTTCATAAAACTGCCAATGACTTGGGTCTCTCTTTGTTGACGGTTACTCCAACCGACGTGATGGACTACCATTTTATGGAGAATGAATACGACTTCATTACTGCCATTTGGTTTCATGGCCCTGATCAATTTAAAGACTATGTTTTTAAAAATGTGAAAAAAGCCCTTAAGCCGGGGGGGTACTTTTTGGTTGAGGCTTATCGCCCCGAACAGCTCAATTATAAAACCGGAGGGCCACCATCTGCCGACCTCATGTATACGAAGAGTCAGCTCGAAGAGAGTTTTTCAGACTTTACAATACTAAAATCTGAGGAATTGGAGCGCGAAATTCAAGAGGGAGTTGGGCATAGTGGCCAGAGTGCGGTTGTCCAGTTTTTGGCTCAAAAAAAGTCAAGCTAATGTAATCCTGCTTATAAAATAATATTTTCCCCGACTCTATAATAGAGACATTCCAGGTAATGGAACGGCCTAAATTTTCACTCGAGAAGGATGGAATTAAGTTATGGAAATCGTCGGTTATCTATTGATGTTCGTCATGGGAATTTCTCTCGGTCTACTCGGTGGGGGAGGTTCAATACTTACGGTTCCTATTCTTCTTTACCTTTTTGGCGTCGACGCTGTTAATTCAACGGCGTATTCGCTTTTTATTGTCGGTCTCGCTTCAGGATTTGGGGCGTTCGGAAAAATGCGAGAACAGCTCGTAAATTTTAAGGTCGGTGCGACTTTTGCGGTCCCTGGTTTTATCGGCGTTTTCGCGGCACGGGCATTTATCATTCCAAAACTTCCAGACGAAATTTTTAGTCTTGGGAGTCTTGTAGTTACCAAAGACATTTTCATTATGCTTGTTTTTGCGGTGATGATGATTCTTGCATCCGTATCAATGATCCGTGGGCGAAAAGAAACTGATTCAGAGGAAATTCAAAAAATAAAGATGAACTATCCGCTGATCGCGATCGAAGGGCTGGTCGTCGGCGCTTTAACGGGATTTGTAGGCGCTGGTGGAGGCTTTCTTATCATACCAGCTCTTGTAGTCTTGGCGAGGCTTCCAATGAAGGTCGCTGTGGGTACCTCTTTAATGATTATATCTTTCAAATCTCTGTTTGGTTTTATTGGTGATGTCATGGTGAATCCTGATATCGAATGGACGTTTTTGATTATTGTATCTGCAATTGCTGTAGGTGGGATATTTGTCGGTTCTTATCTATCCAAAATGATTCCAGGGGGGAAACTGAAAAAGGGTTTTGGCTATTTTGTCCTGGTCATGGGGTCATTTATTCTCGCTCAACAGATTTATGGCTAGATATCTGAAATGACTAACAAAATTAATCTCAATTTTATGCAAAAAAACTCTGCGAATTATAATCCCCATTATATTACCAAGGCATCCATCTCCCTATAATGAAGTTATCAAGGAGGCCAAAAATGAAGGTCAAAGAATTTTACGACGAACCCACTTTCACTCTCACTTACCTTGTTTATGACGAGGGCACCAAAGATGCTGTCGTTATTGACCCGGTTTTAGATTACGAGCCATTTGGATCAAAAGTAGCAACGAAGTCGGCTGAAGAGGTAATAAGTTTTATAAAAGATAATAATTTGAAACTTCACTATATTCTAGAAACCCATGCTCATGCAGATCATTTGACAGGGGCTCAATATATTAAAGAAAAGATTCCATTGGCCACGACCGCGATACACAAAAATATCACTCTCGTACAAGAGGCATTTAAAGGCTTGTTTAATTTCGGAGATGATTTTGATACTACTGGAAAGGCTTTTGATAAGCTATTAAACGACGGCGAAAAACTACAGGCTGGGTCGATCGAAGTAGATACTATACATACTCCGGGACATACGCCAGCTTGTGTATCCTATCTGGTTAACAAAGAAGCTGTGTTTACTGGTGACGCCCTATTTATGCCAGATTTTGGAACAGGTCGATGTGACTTCCCAGCGGGAAGTGCAGAGGACTTATATAACTCAATTCATAATAAACTTTATGAATTACCAGATGATACAAAAGTATACACGGGTCATGATTATCAGCCCGGGGGCAGAGACCTTATGTTTATGTCTACCATTGGCGAAGAGAAGACTTCGAATATCCAGCTTAAGGCAGAAACAACGCGAGAAGAATTCGTTGAGTTTAGAAACAACCGAGATGCTGGTTTAATGGCTCCGCACCTGCTACTGCAAAGTATCCAGGTGAATGCACAGAACGGAGAGCTGCCTAAGCCAGAGGATAATGGAATGTCTTATCTGAAGATTCCAATTCGCGAGTAATTGGTTGGCGGCCCCTTTCAATTTATATAAACGGGAGATCCCTTGACTAATCTTGTTGAAGCGAGGTTAATTGGGGGATCTTAGCTGTGGAGGGGACCATGAAGAAAAAACTAGCTGTGATTGGAGGGGGGACGGCCGGTCTTCCTGTTATTAGAAATATTCACCGCAATCGTAAAGATATCGAAATTATATTAATCGAACCCAATGAAACCCATTACTATCAGCCTCTGTGGACGTTAGTTGGTGCGGGCGTTGTTCCCCTTAAAGATACCGCCAAACCCATGGCTGACTTTGTTCCGTCTGATGTTCGATGGGTTAAAGATTATGTCTCTGAAATCTTGGCCGACGAAAATAAAATTAAACTGAAAAGTGGAGAGGTTGTCGAATATGACTACTTAGTAGCGACTCCCGGAATTCAGGTTGATTACAGCAAAGTCGAAGGTCTTACCGAGACTTTGGGTAAAAATGGAGTTTGTTGCAATTATTCAAAAGATTTTGTTGATTACACCTGGGAAACTATGAACTCTCTCAAGTCGGGAAGAGCTCTCTTTACCTTCCCTAGTACTCCTATAAAATGTGCGGGGGCACCGCAAAAGATTATGTACTTGGCTGAAGAAACTTTCAGAGACAATGGCGTTCGTTCGGACGTTGAAGTAAAATTTGTATCAGCGGGTGGTGGAATTTTTGGAGTCGCTAAGTACAAGACGGCTTTAGAAAAAGTAATTGCGAATCGAAAGATCAATACTCGTTATAAGTCTGACCTAGTTCGAATCGATGGAACGAATAAAACAGCCTACTTTAAGGATATGGAAAGTGGAGAAGTTTTTGAAGAGAAGTTTGACATGATTCATGTCACCCCGCCAATGTCTGCTCCCGATTTTATTAAGAATGGTCCTTTGGCCAATGAAGCCGGTTGGATTGATGTCGATAAATACACGACCCAGCACAACAAGTATAAGAATGTTTTCTCTATTGGCGATGCTAGTAGTTTGCCCAATTCAAAAACCGGAGCAGCTATTCGCAAGCAGGCTCCCGTATTAATTCGAAATCTTTTGGCCGAAATTGATGGTCATGAGGGAGATGCGAAATATAATGGATATGCCTCTTGTCCACTAGTGACAAGTCGTTCGACTTGTATATTGGCTGAGTTTGATTACGAAGGAAAGCCGACTGAAACCTTTCCTTTTGATCAGGCAAAAGAGCGTAAATCGATGTATTTTCTTAAAAAAGTTATGCTGCCGCTCTTGTATTGGAAAGCGATGATGCGTGGCTATTTTTGAACTCGAAGCGTAACTGATTCGAATAGGTTTCATGTAGGGGGCAAGCCACCAAGGGTTTGTCCTTTTTTTATTGTTCTTCTAGACAGTGCTAAAAACATAGTGCTAGCTTTACTCGATTTTACAAGTGCCAAATTAAACCAAAAGGCATAGGGGGTATCAATGAAAAGCATATTAATGGCAATCACATTTTTGATGACAAGCTTGGCAAGTGCGAGTGACTTTCTTACGGTAGAAAGCCAAATGAATTTTGATAAGACTGTAGAAACTCTTGAAAAGACAATTAAAGCCAAGGGGCTAACTCATTTCAAGACGATTGCTCACCACCAAGGTGCTCAAAAAGTGGGTATGAAGTTAAACCCAACGACCCTAATCATTTTTGGTAATCCAAAAGTTGGTACCCAGTTAATGAATGATGACCAAATGATGGGTATCGAGTTACCAATGAAGTTCTTGGTTCAGCAGGACTCAAAGGGTAAAGTCAAAGTTTCTTATAAAAAACCCATGGCTTTTAAAAAGACCTATAAACTCAATAAAAAAGATAAGTTGATGGGCAAAATGACAGGTGCTCTAGAGAAAATTTCTTCAAGTGTTACTAAAAAGAAGAAAATGTAATTCAATTCTTAAAAAGTGATTCGCAAAATCGAAAGCTAGTGCCTGTTGGCGGTTGAATAGCCTGGTCTGGATTTTCTTGCGATTGAATAAGGGTCGGTATACTCATAAACCGGCCCTTTGTATTTTTATAATAACTTGTAAAATGGAGATGGGGAATATAGCTAACTCCGGAGTTTCCAATTTCTCCAAGATAATCACCGGTATCAATGGTGTCTCCTACCTTTAGATTTTTTGGAATGGAATTCTCTTTAAAATGTACGATTTCAAAGAATAGATTGCCATGGACTTGAATTAAGATGTAATTCGGTGTTTTTTCGCCATCAGGTATAGGCGGGGCATTTTCGAGGTCTAATACAACAGGTCGATCAAATCGATCTCGAACGATGTTTGCGATTTTACCACTGACCGGAGAGAAAACCTTTTCTCCAAAACTAAAATGGTCTTGCAGAGACGTCCCCGTGCCTTGATAAATCTGACCACCTCTCGTCGTTTGAATATCCCATGCAAAGTTGCCAAACCATCGTTCGAATTTATGGTGGCCATCGTCAGAAGTGCTGATAAAGTAATTGTTTTTTACAGGATGAGATTTAAGGATTACACCTTTTGAGTTTAAAAATTTTGCGAATTCTTGATTAGGTTCGCCTACTTTTTTTATTTCAATTTCGTCACATTTAATTTCGAGGATCTGCTCGGGCGGTTGAAAAAACAGGCAAAGATCAGGCTCACTTTGAGGGCCGATGGCTTCATTAAACCAGCGGTCCACATACCGATCGATTAAAATAGTCTCACCTTGGGTAAAACCGAGTGTGGATCGGGCTGATTCGCTCTTAGTGAGAACTTCGACGACACAAGGAAAGCGGCATTCGGCCTCGCCGGGCTCACAGTGTGAGTTCAGTGCCCAAGATTGTATAAATATCAGCACAAAAAGCGCGAAAAAGGCTCGTAGTGATAAGATTTTTATTCGTGATTTCATGTGCTTACAGATCTCTCCCGAGGCTCATTCCCTGTTTAGAGAGGTAATTGCAATTAGGAGACCACTGGTTCTAGGAGCTGATTTTTCTAATCAATATGAACGAAATATCATCATCTTTATTTCTTGGGAGGTTATCAGAGTTGATACACTGATCGGCAAAGGAATTAAAAGATTGGTCGAATGGGCCTGTGCCCACCATTTCTTTTAATTCTTCATGGGTAAAATTATCAAAAACACCATCACTTCCCACCAGGAGAGTGTGATATTTTTTGAGTTCGATTCGATTAGTAGCTTCAATTCGAATAAGGGTCTCGCCGAGCATATTATTAACTTGATGACGATCAGGATCTTCTAGAGATTCGTTTTGCTCTAAGAGTCCGGCTTCGATTTTATGACCAATAGTTGTGCTTGGAATATTACTATAAATCTCCCGCCCTTGGGAGTTCCATAATATGATTTCTGAATCGCCCACCGAAAAAAAACGTACTGAATCATCTTTAATAGAAACGCTGGCTAGTGTGGCCCCAGCTCCAACTTTTAAATCAATAATTTCAGAGTTAATTTCTTGAATCACCTTTAAAAAATTTGATTTACTATTATGGCAGGACTTAAACATCAAAGAAGCCGCTATCTTTGCGGCTTCTTTCCCCTTGGGGTGCCCGCCGGCCCCATCGGAAACACCTGCGATTAAGTGGGAGCCTTTGAAGTTAATAAAAAGGCTATCTTCATTGTGGGGGGACTTCTCTTTATTCTTGCAGATAAGAAAAGCAATTCGGTATTTTTCCCAATCGAGAATTCCCTTTTCATACCCATCAACTTCAGTGAGCAGAACTGGATCAAATTGCATCGGACCAATCCATGGTTTCAAGATGAGTTCTTAAATCAGTTGCTGTTCGAAAACGACTAAGAATTAGGCTGCGTTTAAGACCGCAAATAATATACTTAATAGACTTTGGCAGGCTATTGTACTTTTGTGCTCCGCCCAGTATATCGTAAAAAATTCGAATCGCTTTAACCAAATCCTCTTCTCGATTTTCTTTTTTCGAATCACCCCAATGGTGGAAGTCGATAATGCTAAGATCAAACTCGAGCCCAAACCTTCTAATGATGATATTGTCGAGGTGAAGATCTCCATGGTACTCGCCGTGCCAGTGGATCGACTCAACTCCCTTAACTATTGTGTAAAGAAGGTGAATGGCCGGAAAGATTCCCAGCTTCTTTCCTCGTTGCTTGTAAACAAAATCGCCGAGTATTTCCCCTTGGATGAATTCAGAGACAAGACAGGCTACTTTTTCTCTACGTATGATGAGGACTTCATGGGACAGGTAGTCGAGGACCAAGGGGCTATTTCTAAGTTTATCAAGTTTTTTTGCGTATCGAGCACTGACTTTAAACCCCGGATTTTTATGGGGGTAAAATAGTTTTATGGCTCGTTCTTTATTAGTGTGGGCCTCGACGACTTTATAGACCTCACCTTCAGTGCCACCCCCTAAAAATTGGGTCACCGTAAAACGACCTGCAAGAATTCGACCTTCTTCTAAACTAAACTCTTTAATCATACCTTTAGACTTTAAATTAAATTGTTTGCTTGCGTCTATCTTATTCTTTTAAAAGCTGACTAAGATCTTGATTATAGTCGTTAGTTTGCGATGCTCTTACTGAAGGAGATTTAATTCTATGTTTAATCGAATTGTCCTAACTTTAGTTTCAGCTTTTGTAGTGACAACAGCTCATGGGCAAAATAGCTCGATCTACGATTATATGAATAGTGAAAGTTTTAGTCGATTTTGTCGGGACAGTATTTTCTCACGAAATTCGTCTGGAGTACCGAGCGCTTATCTTATAGCGAGACCTAATTTCAGTTGGAACGATCTGGAGCTTTTCTCTTCTATTCGGGATTTTTCGCAGAGGAATTTTAAGATTGAAAAAACGGCTCTAGTGGCTCCCTATTCTTCGAAGACTATCTATAGGGTTCAAGATAAAGTTTATGACATTGAACTGACTGGTGATCGGTTGTGGATTCTGCTGGAAAATCGTGTGGACGTGATTTCTTTAGACGGACATCTTTTGAATTCCATAGAGCTTCCGTCTTCCTCTTTCGACCATAAATACGATCGAGCTTTCGACATGGTTTCGATGGGTGGCTATATTATAGTGGCCAACGGTTTGCGAGGGCTTGCCTACATCGATCAAGAAACAGAATATTTACAGTTTGAAAGGGACTTGGGCTTATCTCAACCTAATGGCCATAAATCTTTGGCTGTCAGTATAACTAAGTCGGCAGATCAATTGTACATTGCAGTTTCAGGCCTAACTGTTTCTAGCAATTCCGATAAAGCATTTAACGGAATAATTCGAACCAGCCTGGAAAAGAATAGTGTTGTTGAAAAGTTCTCGATTTCTAGAAGAAGTTCGGGAGTGATTTCAATTATCACAAAGATGAGAGTAGACGATCAGACACTTGTATTAAACAACTGGGGTAGTATCCAAAGTGTAGACTTGGGACGACTCCGACCCTCTAAAGAATTTAATATTGGTTGGACCCCAACGCTCTTTGAAGAATCGGGTTTGAGTTACCATGGGGAGGCTCTGGGAGAGTTCCTCGTTTACAAGGGAGAGTTTCTTTCGTGTGCAAAGATCTCCCAAGTGAAGACTACCAAAAGAACTGCAAAGAGGGCAGGGCGATTGCGCCTGTCAGCCTTTTGATCAGCCTCTGTATCAATTTGAGAAACCTCTTTGTGAATATTTTGTGTTCACTTCCTAATTAGTCATTCTTTTCGGGCCCTTAAAGGCCTGTAAAGGAGTTTTACGCTTTCCAGATGACAAATTCAAAGCTTTGGACGATTCTTGGGCAAGCCTCGTGTAAACTAATCTTATGGGACGGATCTTTGTTTTAGGGCTTTGTTTTCTATCGATTATAGGCTATCAAAATTGTTCATCGGAACTTACGGTGAACCCGAACTTCTTGTGTAGTCCCTCTCCAGCTCATACCTTAAAAGCCATTAATTTCAGTGTCCCTGTCCATTGTGAAGATCTAAAAAACTATTCCTGTGAAAAGAGAGTTTTCAAACCTAATATTAGTAACTCTACAGTGAGTTTAAATGAGTGTCTTAATCTGGATGGGCATGGAGAAGTCTGTGTACCATTGAGGCAATTGAGTTTTTCTACAGGTCATATAGACGAGTCGAATGAAGAATCGTCTCTCTTCTTAGAGGGGTCTGCTTATAACTCAGTCGAAGTATCCTGTGCGAACCGACTTGTTCTGCATAATAATAAGGTCTTATTTTCTGCAGAAGCAGAGTCAATTGGTGAAGCACTTTCTCGATCTATCGAAAAGTGTCGAGAAGGAGGGAGCTTATTATGAGAACCTTGCTTTTCAGTTTACTTCCTCTACTGTTTGCGCAATTTGCTTTTGCTCATGCCCGTTTGAAATCCGATGGAAATCTGCCACCAAGGGATAACAATCCGGGTTTAAAAACTGCCCCTTGCGGTGGAGTGATAGCAACGACCGATTTAAGTTATTTTGTCCGAGGAAGTCAGATTACTATTCAGTGGGAAGAGACAATTCAGCACCCCGGACGTTACGAATTTAACATTTCTTTTGACGGTGAAGTGACGTGGCAAAACTTAGGAACAATAGTCGATACACAAGATGATCCCGGAACTCTTCCGCATCAGTATGAGGCCACGTTCACATTGCCAGATCAAACATGTACTCAGTGTACGATTCAGATGATTCAGGTTATGACAGAAGACCCACAAAACCCTAGAAACTATTATTCTTGCGCTGATGTTTCTATCGTCAATAGTGCGGCAGATTTGCCAGCCCCTGAGCCTGACCCAGATCCCCCTGTAGTCAATGACCCTGATGACCAGGGAACTCAGTCCCTGCCTTCGACTTGTGCTGTCGAATAATGGCTCCTTAAAGGGCGAATAGAGAGGAGAATCCCTCTGACTCAGCCTTTCAAAAACTCAGTTTGACTATCTCCAGCAGACAGTGGAAAACATTGTAATTAGCTGAAATTTAAAGAAAAGGTGAGTTCATTTGCAACTACTTCAGGATATTGAAAAGCATATCAAGACTAAGAATGGCCCTGGGAATGATCCCGAAACCGATATTAATAATGAGATGGCCAAAAAGCTTTGCGATAATAGCCCTCATTTTCAGATGATTCCCATTTATGGCTATGAGTTTAGTGATTCAACCAATGATCTCGTTGAAAATCCTAAGGGATTTTCTGAAGGAGATTCTTTTTCTGCTGCGGGATTAATTGAAGCTGGAGGCGTTGAGTCTGCCATCGATCAGCTGTTTTCCGATTACTTCCAAGAAAAGAGTAGTTTTGTTCTCAATTTTAGCTTTATTAATTGTAGTGAGCTGAGTGCCGAGCAACTGAAGAAGTTTCTATGGGCGGCGACTCGAGCCGATTCAGATGGTCATATTTTTCTTAATCCTTCAAAGATTACGCTTAACGAAGAGCTCGCTGAGATGATGACCTCTCTTTGGGAACTCAATGAACTCCTAGTTGAAGTTAAAACTCAATAGAGTCAGTCATACAATGAAGCAAAAAGTAATTGCGATTCAGACACGAGGCAGAGGTTTAAACCCAATAACTCACTTTATTGAGGAGGAGTTTAAAGGAGAACTGCCCGAACACGGTTTACTCAATATATTTATTCAACACACATCAGCCTCACTCATGATTCAAGAAAATGCAGACCCTTCGGCGCGAAGAGATCTCGAAGAGTTCTATGAAAGGCTCGCTCCAGAAGGGGAGTCATGGCATCGGCACACGGCTGAAGGCCCTGATGATACAACTTCTCATTTAAAATCAAGTCTCACAGAAACCGCAATTTCGATCCCAATTACCTATGGAAGATTGGGATTGGGAACTTGGCAAGGTGTATATTTATTTGAACATCGGAACCAGGCTCAAGAACGAAAAGTCGTGTTAACTCTTTTAGGATTTTAGTTCGAACGACTCAATTAAAAATTTAGTTGATGAGTTCTCTTAATACTTGACCATATCCTTGATAGAGATTTTTCTCAGGAAGACTCTTTCTTTCTTTGAGTAGTTTGTGAACTTTTTTTAGACGATAATGAGGGATGCCCGGGTAAATATGATGTTCTATATGGTAGTTAACACTATGAGGAGCAAAGAAGAAAGTTTGTAGGGGATTTACGAGAGTTCTCGAAATATGGGCTTGATCTTCGAGTTTTTTGCTATCAATTCCCTTGTACCCGGCGTGCTCAGTGATGCCGCGAATTCTGAGTAAAAACTGCAGCATGGTCACCATCGGCAAAAACCAAAAGAATAGATACAACCACGGATTACCCAGTAAATAAAGAATAGAGATCAAAACGAGGTTACTCATTAGAATACTCAAGGCAATCGTAAGACGGGAGTAAGACTCGAGCTTCGAATGCTCCTCAAAAGTCTTCTTAGTTTTGTTTTTATTTTTACGTGATTTGTATATGAAGTAGCCAATGAATTTAAAATAGGAGACCCCTGATAAATCTCGGAGTATTTTTCGTAAAAAACTTTTCCTAGAAATGGGATACCCACCCGTCAGGCTGATATCAGGGTCATCGTCTTGCATTGGGATGCGGTGATGTTTTAGGTGGAACCTTTGGTATGAAAACATCGAAAAAAAGAGGGGTGCCGCAATTAAAAACTGTCCAATAAAGTCGTTTATTGGTCGGCTTTGAGCAAGTCGTCTGTGTGAAGCATCGTGCATTAATATAGCCAACGCAAGTTGAGTTCGCGCGATAAGAATAAATGAAAAAATATAGACAAAAGGATTTCCGTGGGCACTTACCAAGTAAAAGCAAAGACCAATGAGTAGGTAATCGGCAATTAGGTAGTACAAACTCGGCCAAACTGAAATTTTACTAAATTTTGATAACTCTTCATTGCTTAGCATTGCTTCATTCTATCATAGGATAAATTTCATCAGAAGCACTTTAAATTGCAAATTGTTGTGGTGAGTAGAAGGAGTTTAAGATAAAGAATCTTCATTTCAAAGGAGCAAGGGTGCAAAACTTAATCGTAATGTTTTTCTAATATTTGCTCCACTTTTTGCATTGAATTAGAACTTCCAAACAATAAAGCTTTGCAGCCAATTGCTGTACTTTATTGTCTCTGTATAGGATTTAAAACCAGCAAAGGTCCAATAGAAACTGAGTGAAATTTGGTCTAGGGGCTTCATATTAAATCCGAATCCCAGTCGGTTTTCATTGAAGCCGGTATAAAACTTCTCATAGCCATTGAAGACGGCAAAAAACTCATCGTAAATCGAAGGATTAAAATACTTATAAGCTGGGTAGGTATAAATAGCTCTTATTCTCGTACGAAAGTAAAGATGTTCATCGTTTTTGAAGGATCGCTCCTCAAGTCCCAGTCTAAGATTGAAGCTCCCGTATTCCAATTTAAAATTTCGATAAATGTTTTGTGTAAATCGCAGTTCATCGTCTTTTTTATTGAAGTCGAGAAATCCTATTCCAGCTTCTAGAAGATAAGGGCCCAACTTTCTTCCGTAGTTGAGTTCGTACCAATTGAAGAACCCTGTGTACTCGGTTTCGATCAGGTCTCTTTTAACATACTTGATGGAATAATGATGATCCTCAATGTTCCCTCTCAAACGCAGAATTCCCCAATTTTCGTCCAAGGAATGGGCCGGCAGTGCAAAGGAGATAGCGAGTACTATAAGGAGACTTTTAATAGCGAGCATCTTTTGGTTTTCCACCTTTTGGCCAATCATTGTGTTTGTTTTTAAAGTCAGGTCGATCTTGTCTTGAAAAATAGTAGGCAACGTCCCAGGCTTCTTTGTCAGTGAGAGTACCCTCTTGTCCTTGGGGCATATTGTGTTTAACAAAACCTGCAGCTGTATGTAGTCGCGCCATTCCAGCTCCAATATTGAATGAATCTTTTCCCCAGAGTGGAGGAAAGATTGAAACTCGAGATTCGCCTACTGCAATACCGAGCCCAGTAGATTGGTGGCAGGCAGCACACTTCGCCATATAGACTCTTTTTCCATTCTTTACGTCGGGTTCTTGATTGAGAACGAGTTTAGGAATTCCCTGCCCTAAAACTTGATCGTCTTTTTCATACCCCTGTGAGAGGAAAGTCATATAGGCGACTATATCTTTCATGGCTTGATTGTCGGTTTTAAGGGGCTTTCCATTCATGCTTCTCTGGAAACATCCGTTGATTCGATCTTCAATTGTGGCGTTACTAGCAGACCGTTTTCGATACTGGGGAAACCGGGCAAGTATCCCCACCCATGGACCGGCTTTAGCTCGAGTTCCCATTTGTAAATGGCAATTGGTGCAGGAAATTTTTCCGCCGACATGATCAGGTAAGAGATCGGGAGTTTTTTTGACGAGATCTTGCCCGCGCAAGACACTCTTTTTGAAATTGCCATCTTTCAGTTTATTGATATCTGGAACGATAAGCTTCTTCTTGCTGTCTTTCGCGTTGAGATCTGAGAATATTAATAAACTAAAAAGAACCAGTAGCAAAATTCCTAAGAAATATATTAAAGGTAGGTTTTTTACTGAAGTCATCAAAGTACAACCTCCAATCTACCTATTATTTTATCTTGCTTGCTAATTGCCCAATATCAGCTTGCTTACAATGGATTCAGCGCTTTAAATCTCTATAAACCATGTAATATCAATAGCTTACAGTAACCCCCTTTTTGTCAGCCTCTTGAATTAAGTTCACGTGTGATTTTAGTAACTTGAATTTAATCGGAATTTTATTAGTTAGTTATTATGCGATTTCTACTTTTTTCTCTATTTATTCTATTTCCATTTCTATCACAAGCTGACTGCTCTAAGGCGAAGGATCAAACTGCTTGTGAAGTAAAGCGAATTCAGACCTACTATAAATCAGAATTTTTTAAGGTATCGAGTCGAGTTCAGCAAAACGAACCTTTTTTGTATATTACTGAATTTACCCATCAGTATCCAGAGCTTCAGGCTTGGGTCCGAAAGCACCAAAGATTCATTAAGAAAAACCAAATTTATTTACGACTTTTACTTCATAAACGAGGTAAAGGTTTTCGAATTGAGCAGGATGTCGCTCCGTTATTCTTAAAGTTCTATTCCACCTATAATCACTTTTTAGCGGGTTTTTTAGAAAATGCTGAGGTCCATCTGGCTATGATAACAGATGAACAGTATCGAGAAGAGTTCAAGTTGAAGTTGATCACAGTCCTATCTGAAATTATATATTCTGTGGGGCTTGGAATTGATGAAGAATTGCCTCATTTTAACAGTGAAACATGCGACTATTTTGCTCAACCCTTTAATGCTGTTTGGTTTTCAGTTCGAGGAATGTATTTGATAGATCGGTATATGAGTCTCGTAAAGCCGGATGAATGGCGTGATTTTAAAAGTGAAAATGGGATAATTCTCGATGAGGATTTAATGATCGACGCGCTTGGTTCCCTAGTTAGAGGCGTCGACTCCATTGAGTTTTAATAAATGGGTGTGGGAGGTAAGAGGTTAGGGTTTAAACTCCTCCCAATTTATTTTTTTAATTTCCTCGAGTGCTTCTTGAAAAGATCGTTTATCTTTGTTTTCTAAAGCAATTTTTGCTCCTACGAAGTGCATTAATACAAAAGGTTTACTTTTGGACCGGCGTTTTTCTATGAGCCATTCTTTAATAGCACCTTCTTCACCTTCGATTCTGTTCTTATTTTCGTAAAGGACTCTTGAAATCTCATAGTAGGCATCGCGAGCAAAACTATTCTCTTTACTATGTTCTTTACAAACAGCTCTAGAGTCCCGAGTGTTTTGGCGAATGTATTTGTTAGAATATAGAGACTGCCATCGAATTCTTTGAAGAAACTCATCATTTTTTAGCTCGAAATACTTGATTCCTTCTTCGAGGCTATTTTTATAAAAGTGGGTGAGTTGTTTGTCGTAGTAGTTTGGGTCGATCTCGTAATTAATATTGAAATCAGTCTCTATCTGATTGAGTTGATCAATAATTTTCATGGGCATTCCTTTCTGCGAAGTGAAAGTAAGGGGGCGAAGACAGGTTACTAAGAGGAATATAAATAAACCAATAGGGGCAAGAAATCGGAGAAGAGTCATAAATACAATTATACCTTTAAGCCCCATTTTATAAAGTGACTAGATAGGATTTGACCCCACGTATTATCGGCTATTTCTTCAATTCCGGGTTTGCTCCGGTTAGTATCAAATTGATTAATACATGAAGAGGTATGTCTTGGATTCAAATCAAATCGTCGATTTAGAAGAGTTTTTAGAAGAAACGGATATTGACTATCAAAAGGAGCTCATTGGCCTTCAGTTAGAGCTATTAAATTTACAAAAGTACATTGTAGATACTGGGCAGCGATTGATCATATTGTTCGAAGGAAGGGACACCGCTGGTAAGGGGGGCGCTATTCAGCGCTATACCCAATACCTGAACCCTCGGCATTTAAGAGTCGTCGCCCTTGGAAAGCCGAGCGAAGAGGTCGCTTCTCAATGGTATTTTCAAAAGTATATAAAACACTTTCCTTCGGCCGGAGAAATGGTTCTCTTTGACCGAAGTTGGTACAACCGGGCCATTGTTGAGCCGGCTCTTGGATTTTGTACCGAAAATCAATATAAGCTCTTTATGAAACAGGTTTTAGAATTAGAAAAAATGATTGCCGACGAAGGGATATTTTTCATTAAATTTTGGTTTTCTATCGACCTTGAAGAGCAAAAGAGGCGTTTAGCGGAAAGAAAAGAAAACCCTTTAAAGCAGTGGAAGCTTAGTTCTACCGACTTATTGGCCCACGATAAATTCGAAGTATTTTCTGCTTACCGGAAAAAAATGTTTGCTCAGACGTCTCCAGTCTATGCACCGTGGGTACGAATAAAAGGTAACAACAAAAAGGTCGCTCGGCTAGAAAGTATCAAGTACTTATTATCAAGATTCGACAATCCCAATAAAGGGATATCGAACCTAAAATTGAATTTTAATGAGCATATTATTAAAATCGTTCAAGAAACGAAGTAATTGGTTCGAATAAATGCTTTCTTTATTCAAAATCGGCACAAACTAAACGCGCTCCAGTGCCGGGCTCGTGAATAACAATAGATTGAGCTTCGGGGCGCGCTAGATGAGCTACAGTCAAGTCGACTAAGCCACGACCGGTATCATCAGTTTTGAAACTCGGCCAAATTTCGTTTTCACGAATGACTTCGGGCTCTTCGGGGTCGATTTTGTAGTGACCTCCTCCGCCAAGGCTGCAAGGTAAGTTATGTACATGGGCCCCATAATCAGTATTCGAATCGAGACCAGCAACATCAAGGGTGACACTTGTTGTACCATCAAGTCCTCGACTGATTGATACCGTACCGAGTACGTCCAAGCCAGCTAGCAATCCGGCGTCGAGTATTTTGAATTGATTCCTAAGATTAAGGGTGGCGCAAGCGAGACGCGAACCATCAGCAGGATTGTGAATAACAATTGCCTGAGCTTCGGGGCGGGCTCTATGCCCTTGTTTGACAAAATGAGTGATACTGTTTCCATTAGTGTCAGACGAACCGATTGGCCAAATTTCATTGGCCTCTTCGACAACGGTTGATGTTGGGTCGATCATGTAATGAGCACCACCGTCATTAATTTCGCAAGGAAGGTTGTGCACGTGTGCTGGATAATTTACCAGGCTTGCTGGTAGACCTCGCACGGATACATCAACTTCAGTATTTCCGTTACTATTCCGAGTAATCGTCGCGGTTCCACCAATATCTAAGTTAAGAGTATTCCCTCCGTCACCATTTTTAAAATAGCCGCCAAATGAGGTCGTCTTTGCCTGGTTTTCATGCAGATCTACACAGGCAATTCGGTCTCCTGAGCCAGGCTCATGAACGACAACAGACTGAGCCTCTGGTCGGGCAACGTGGGAGTTAACTGCGGCATGACCAATGGCGTTTCCGTTGGAGTCCGTTGTAAATGAAGGCCAAATTTCATTGGCTTCAACTGTCCCAACAACAGTGGGGTCGATCAGATAGTGTCCACCACCACCGAGGCTACAAGGTAAGTTATGAACATGTGCCATGTAATCTCGACTTGGAGTTAAACCATTAACATGAATATAAACTTCCGTTTTACCAGCTATGGATCGAGAGAGCCATGCCTTTCCTGAGAGGTTTGGGTAGAGAAGTAATCCTGCGGCCGTCGCAAGGAAATTACCCGTATATAGACTGCTTAGAATTTTTGACGATGATGACGGTCCATCGGTTTTTCCATCGTCCCCATTGGGATCCCTCGTGCCTGTAATCGGGCGTGTAAATTTATTTGCCGTAAAAGCATCTTCCGCACAATTTTGAAAGGAAATCAATAGAGTCAGTGAAAAAGAAATGAGTACAAAGGCCGCATACAGCCTTCTGACAGTTAATCCCATAGTCCCCCCAGACCAATTGTGATACCCATTCTCCGGAAATCTATAAGTGCAAGGT
>JAUHWN010000187.1 GCA_030424665.1 Bdellovibrionia bacterium
TACGAGGCTTCCTCCTCGAGTTCCAGAGAGTGGTAACACAGCACCTCAGCAGGGCTCAAAGCCAGCTCAACCAGCAACAGGGAATTAAGAGATTAGCTTACTTCGCGTTTTAAACATTCGAATTATTTTTGCACTTCTCATGGCGCTACCAATGGTTGCTTTAGGACAGAGTGGTCCATTGCGCAAAGCGGATGTTCTCGGTGCAAAAACGCGTTTAGAATCAATGATTGTTCAGCGCTATAGTTTAGAGCTTTCAACAATAGTTGATCGAAATCATTTTCGCGTCGGAGCCCGAATCGAAATAAATTCTTCCAACGAAAAGCAACGAGCACAAACCGCAAATCAAAGACCATTTACCGATTTAGATTTAGGCTACCTCAATGCTGATGAACTATTTGATCGCTATGCGATTACTCCCCAGGGAGCGGTCGATCCTCTTGAAAAGTACACGATTCGATCGGTCAATATTCAAGTGGGTCTTAAAGATAACATGGGTGAAGAGACAAAGAAGACTGTCGATCAGTGGCTCAGTTCTCGTGTTAAGAGTGAATTTGGTTCGATCGGTAAGGCTCAAGTTCAATTTATTAAAAACCCCATTGAAGCTCCTGCGCCCCTTCCTCCACCAAAGGAAGTTCCACAAAAAACTTTAGTAGACCAATTAAAAGAGCTCCAGGATTTAGCCGGCCACATGGTCATGGCTTTAAGTATCTTGCTGGGTGTGCTTTTATTTAAGATTCTTTCTGGTAGCGGAGCTAAAAAAGGCGAAGCAGGGCCACCGATTTCGATTAATAATAAACTTGAAGGCGGCGGAGCCGGTGCTGGAGAAGGCGCTGACCCGGGTGCCGGCGGAGTTATTGCCGCTGCTGGCCTCGATATGGACTCCGACCCTACGCTCTTAGGTAAAATCGACCAACTATCAGGTCAAATACGTGAACTCGCTCCAAAAATGCTTGGCGAAGTGAGAAACGTGATCAACGAATGGTGCGAGCAAGGTGATGACGGCTTGATGCAAATAGCTTGTTTTGCAGAAATTTCTGGAAGTGTTTTGGGGAGTTTGCCCATTCCACAGGAGTTTAAGCAAAAGATGGGTGATACTTTCGCAAAAATGCACGATCTTCCCAATGAAAAGAAATACCAATTGGTAAATAAAACCTATTGGGACCTTGTGGCCTCTTTGAACCTCGGTACCGAGTCTCTTCACCGACCTTTTAGCTTTGTCGGAAAAGCGCCACTTGGAACCGTCAATAAAGTTTTACTCGGAAACGATGTCGATATACAAACGATTGTCTCCCTCTACATGCCAGAAGGGATGAGGCGGGGATACTTCGCTAACCTCGATCGCAGTAAAAAGGTCGAGTTGCTTAATGCTGCAGCAAAACTCTCGGATATCAGTAAAGATAGTCTTTCTGAAATGGAAGAGAAAATTGCTCCCTACTTTGGTGAGGAAGTGGACGAGTCCAAAGTTTCACTCTCTTTGACCTTATCTAAACTGATCGATACAATGGATCTAGTTGAGGCAATTAGAGTCTTGCCAAAGGTCGAGGGGCCTGTCATTGAGCAGTTTAAAATGACAAACCCTCATATTGCTTTCTTAGAGCAATGGTCTCCGGGCCCGCTCGAAATGATTTTAAAGAAAGCAAATAACGAGGAATTGATGGCCTACGCGCGCATCGTTCCTGACATGGCTGACTTTATGCTCGAGCTTGTTTCGCCAAGAACTAAAAAGATCTTGGCCGATGATTTAGCAAGACCCGATCGCATGCCCGACAGTGAGAAAGAGGCTTATATAAGCTCTTTACACGACAAATTGGTAAAAATGGTTCAGCGGGGGGAGATAGCCCTTGATGAAGCGATCCAATCAATAGGGTATACATCGGATGAGGATTTTGCAGCTTAGCCCCAACTTAAATCAATACTTCCAGAGTTTCTTGGTGTTATTCCTGACGTTTCTAATGACTTCGACGGCCCAAGCTTGGCGCTTTGATCCATCGGATCTCGTTTACGGAGTTCTCGGTGGTTTTGGTGCCAGTGGTATCGAAAAAAATGTTCGGGTTGGTGATACCCAAACCTTTGATATCTCGAGAGCAGAATCTCCCGGCTATTTTGGAATAAGTGTCGAGACTGTTATCCATGATCAGTGGACGGTGGCGATTGGCCATAGAAGAGGGTTTCGCTTTGGTCCTTTTTCGACAGGTGTTGGTTTTACGGGTGGCTCCCTTCGCTATTACTATCTTAATCCCGTTCCCATTATTCCGCGAAAAGAGCTAGAAAGTTCAGTGACCTTGCAAAGGTGGTCGCCATTTGTTGGATTTGGTACAGGGATCGCCAATGGTGCCATTGGCCGTGAAAGAGATGTTGTCTCCAAGATAGGCTCCAGTGGAATCTTTTTTGGTATTCACGTTGGTGTGGATTATCATTGGCTGCCGCGCTTTGTTCTCAGACCCGAACTCATTGCTGGTACAACAATCTTTGATGTCTCGGCGGCCCCGGCCACTCTAGCAGAATTCGGTCTTGTCTGCGGTATTCACTTCCGCCTTTAGGTGCCAGGCACCTGATGGTAGCGCAACTGCGTAATTTAGATAATTGATTAACAAAATCCAAAGAGCATTTTTTTGGTTATGCTTCTGCTGGATTCGATTGGCCGTCTTCGACTTTTATTTCGGTTTTAGTCAGATGAATTACTTTGTGTAAAATCAAGAGACCCGGTATTGCTATAACAGCACAGAAAAGGAAGAAGGGGGTCCATCCCATTTTCTCGGCCATGAGTCCTGTGGGTGCGGCAACAAAAACGCGTGGTACACCCATGAGCGATGTGAGTAATGCATATTGAGTGGCAGTAAATCGCTTATCCGAAAGAGAAGCCATGAGTGCCATAAAAGCTGCAGTCCCCATTCCGGCCGAAAGATCTTCAAAGGCGACAGTTACAGCGAGCATCCAGGTTTGATTGCCGATTTCGTTGAGTAGTGCGAATCCCGCTGTAGATAAGGCTTGGAGAATACCAAAAACATAAAGCGAAAAGTGTATTCCGAGTTTAAAGATAATTAAGCCACCGATAAAAGCACCCACTAAGGTTGAGACCAATCCAATCGATTTTGTAACGAGACCAATCTCTGTCTTGGAGAAACCGATATCCAAATAAAAGGGGGTGACCATATTGCCAGCCATGGTGTCGCCAATTTTATAGAGAAGAATAAAAAGAAGAATGAGGATGGCACCATTGCGTTTAAAAAATTCGACAAAGGGTCGTACAACGGCTTCTTGAATTGTTTGTGGTGTACCTGGAGCGACTTCAGGCTCATCGGCCCAAAGGGTTGCGAGAAAACCAATTCCGATGGCGGCAGCCATCACTACGAAAGCCATATTCCAGGACAGGTAGTCAGCAATAATAAATGCACCTGCGGTTGATACGAACATGGCCACACGGTAGCCATACATGTATATGGTCGATCCCATTCCAAGTTCAGAATCAGCCAGGGTTTCTCTACGGTAGGCGTCGACTAAAATATCTTGGCTCGCACTCATAAAAGCAATCATAAATGCAACGACTGTGAGTAGGCCCAAGCTATCGGCGGGATTAATTACTGATAGACCCAAAATAAAGACAAAGAGAAACCCCTGTGAGACGGCCAACCAACCACGACGTCTACCAAGAAAAGGAAGACTATAGCGATCGAGAAGGGGCGACCATGCGAATTTAAAGGTATAGGGAATTTGCACAAGAGCGACAAGACCAATGGTTGTTAGATCGAGCCCGGCATCGCTCATCCAGGCTTGCATGGTCCTAAGGGTCAACATCAGAGGTAAACCAGAAGCAAAACCCATAAGCATGGCTACAACAAATCGTTTTTCTTTGAGCTGGATAAGGGCTTGCTTAAAACTGATCTTCTTTTCTGACATGGGCCGCTCCTGAGAAGATTTTTGCAAAGAGTGGCTGCGGTGTCATCCGATAAATAGACATAAAAAAACCCCTGCCTCGCAAAGACCCAGGGGGGGAAGGGGAGCGCGACAAGGGCCGCTAGTTCTCATCCACGGGAGGGAAGATCTGCTAGCTGGTTTTTGACTGTGCAGTGAGTGTGCCATGGTGTAATTTCTTTAGAATGCGAATGATCAGTCAATAGACAAGTTTAACAATAAGAGGCACTTGCTAGCTGTGACAAAATCAGCCCTTAATGACGCAAGAAAGGTCAATAATATCCATTATTTTGGTGCCGAAATGAAACCAATTCATGGGCCGCTAAACGATCTGATCGAGAAAAATTCGGAGACTTTTGTAATCGGGAGAGTCAATTTTAGAGTTCGTTTTAAGGCTTTTCAGGTCAGAGATTTCGTCAACATCTTGAAACTTGGGTAGTAGGTTTTGCTCCACAATAGAGGGGTCTTCTTGAATCATTTGTTCTCGTAGTTGCTTAAGTGTTTGATTGCTACTGTACTCAACGTTTTGCCAAACATTTTTCGAAAAAGAACGATCTGACATATAGAGATAAAAGCCTCCATCTTCGCTTGGGCCGTACTGAATCGTGTTTTTGTAGGGACTTCGAGAAAATTCTAAAAGTGGATCGAGAGGTATTTGCGGTAAATCAGCGCCAATAAATGCCACTTTCTTGTGTCGTAAAAAAAGCTGCTCTTGGGTGTTAAAAAGTTTCTGTCCGAGGCTTCCTGATCCTTGAAAAATTCGCAAGTGATTTTGCCAAATGGGGGCATCTAAACCATCTTCTTCGGCGACAGACCAATAGACTTCAATGGTGCTAGAAAACCGTGTTTTAAAGTCGGTCAAGCGTTGATCGAGAATATTTAAACAATGCAGGTAAAACTCTTCGGCTTTATCTTGTCCAATGCTTTTTCCGAGACGGGTTTTTGCCGGGCTCATTCCAGGTGTTTTGACAAAGACGGCAATGGCAAGTTTTTGATCAACGGGATAGGTCATTGAAGAATTTCCGATTAGAAGGGGAGCTTGTAAATCTTTGTCGCTAAAAAATCATGGATTTCAGGTTTGGCCTGTTGCCAGGTTAGAGAAAGATGCCTTTTTGTGACTTGAGACCATCCGAGATCTTGGTATTTTCGCGCGCTTGTACGCAGTTTCTTAAAGGTGGGGCGGACTGGAACTCCCATTTTGTGGGCCTGCCAGATAAACAGATGGTCTTCTCCATATTTCGCATTTTCGTCATAGCCGCCCAGGGACCAAAACAGTTTTTGCGGCATCAAAAAACCCTGATCACCAAAGGGAATCCGCAAATATTCAGAGCGAATTCGAACCCCCCATTCATTGAGGAACATCCACATGGGACGTTTGCCTTTGAATTGGAGTCTAAAAAAGTAAATGCAGTCTTCGTTTCTATCGAGGCACGTTTTAATGCTTTTGATAGCCGAATCATTCCATTCAGAATCGCAATGGAGAAACCAAATAAAATCTCCTTCGGCGCGCTTTGCTCCCTCGTTAAGCTGTTTGGCTCGCCCCGATTTGGTAAAGATTTTCTTGAAGCGCGTATCGAGCTGATTCTCAATGAAGTCTTGGTTTTGAGCTCCTTCCACTGCCGAAATTATCCACTCCCAATGGGGCTCCGATTTTTGAATCCAAGAATTCAAATGCAGGAGATCCTCCTCAGAGGGGCCGATTGGAATGACAATAGATAGTTTAGGAGCCTTTTCCATAGCCCATGAGAGCATTTTGCGGGCACCTGGTCAATGGAGGTTTTTACTTGTGTCTTACTTTGAGCTTTGCCAATCTGTCGTCTATGAAAAATTTCAGTTTTACTCAGAAGTTAAAAGAATCCCATCTCGATTTACCGCCCCTTAATATCAGTACCTTTCAGGTCAATATAACGAAGCTCTGTAACCAGGCCTGTAGGCATTGTCACGTCGACTCTTCACCGAAACGTCGAGAAATGATGTCCGATGAGCATATTGATCGAGTGCTCCATATTCTTCGAGAGTATTCTCAGATTGAAACTCTGGATATTACTGGTGGTGCTCCTGAACTTCACCCCCAGTTTAAGAAGCTTGTGTCCGGAGCGAGAGAGCTCGGCAAGCAGGTCATGGTTCGGCACAATTTGACGGTCACCTTAGAGCCTCACCCCATAACAAAAGGGTCCATGGAGTATTTGCCGGAGTTTTTCAAAGAGAATCAAGTGCAAATCGTTTCGTCATTGCCCTACTACAGAGAGTATTTGACTGACCGTCAACGGGGCTCCGGTGTCTTCAAAAAGAGTATTGAAAGCTTGCAACGGCTCAATAGCCTGGGTTTTGGACGGCAGCCTGATTTACCGCTTAATTTGGTATACAATCCCGTCGGGCCCTATTTGCCAGCGGATCAATTGAGCTTAGAAAATGAATACAAGAGAGAGCTGAAATCCAATTTCGATATCGACTTTAACGGCCTATTTGTGATTACGAATATGCCAATACATCGCTTCAAACAAGACCTCATAAGAAAAGAACAGTGCGAGGAGTATCTCGAAAAACTTTGGTCTGCTTTTAATCCCGCTGCTGCCGAGGGAATTATGTGTCGGTCAATGGTGAGTGTGGCCTATGATGGTGGTATTTTCGATTGCGACTTTAACCAAATGCTTGAGATGCCGGTTCAGTCTGAGATTCGATCGATTGATGATTTTAATTATGAAAAACTAATGAACCGAAATATTGTTTTTGCTCAGCATTGCTTGGGTTGCACAGCAGGTGCGGGTAGTAGTTGTGGCGGAGCCACTGCATAACAGAAGACTGACCCGGGAAGGAAGTTATGGCTTATTTTGAAGAACCAGATTTGAAGAACTTTGCTAAGATTGGTGAATTTGCTGGTCCCTTAG
>JAUHWN010000188.1 GCA_030424665.1 Bdellovibrionia bacterium
ATGTGTTTGCAATCGCTTCAAACCCAGCGGGGCTCTCTTCATCGGATGAACGCTTTCTCGTTGGGGGAACACAAAATAGAGTCGTTAATCGTGAAGCAGAACTTATTGATCAAATAGATTTGAGTCGTCCCTATGAGTATTTGTTGTTTGCAGGGGTTTATAATTTCAAGAAATTCTCACTGGGATTAGCTTATACAGATCCCTACGCGCAAAATCTCGAGCTTGACTTTCAAAGGACCGAGACTCTGATTGAAGCCTATCAAATGGCTTTGAGTTTTAAGGTCACGGATAAGTTCTTTATTGGTCTCCTTGGAGAGATGAGCCAAGCAAAGCTTGCTTACAAAGATACGGGCGCTTCGATTGATTTAAAAGAAGAGGTTCAGCAGCTTAATTGGATTGCGGGACTTTTCTTGCAAGGAAAGAAGATTTCCATTGGTCTTTCTTACCGTCCTTCTCTGCATTACGATTTCGATGAATCCGAAAACGGAGCTTTGGGGTTTGATTTTTTTAGGGATATGAAGCGACCGGCACAATTGAATCTTGGGTTCTCTTTTCGACCGAAAGAAAAGTGGCTTTTGGCTTTTGATATCGATTTTGTCGAGAAGCTTGATAATACCGTACTCATAGGGAGTAGTCTTTATTCCGGAGAAATTCCCATTGTTGAAGAATCCCGTGTGGTTTATCACGGTGGCCTTGAGTTTCAGCTTTTGAAAAAATCATCGACCGAAGTTCTCTGTCGAGTTGGTGCCTATCAAGAACCCTCTCGACTCTACGGCGGACGATCGCGCTTTCACTATACACTGGGGCTCGAAGTTCGTTTGGGGCCGGCAATTCTAAGTGTTTCCTTCGATCAAGCCGAATCTTTCGACAACACAGCCCAAGGTTTCTCAATCTCCGTCGGCAACCTTTAGGTAGAAGCTTCCTTTTGGTAGCGCTCATGCGTCGAAGAAATACACTAACGCGAGTGCACTACCAAAAGGAAGCTTCTACCTGAGAGCAAAAAAAAAAGCCTTCTCGGAGGGGACCTAGAAGGCTTTTTGGGACAATTTTCACACTAGTGCTTGATAACGTACGGAGGGGTGTCCGCTATCAACTAAGATTTAGTTTCCACAATCCTGTGGGATAATTGGGCTCTCAGGACCTGATGGGAGGGGATCCGCAACAGGAACTTCAATTGGTTCAGGTGCACTTGGCTCCAGTTCTTCGGGGACGACTGTTAAACCGAGTGCGCTAGATCCGAGTCCAATTATCAGAATTTGAATTAACAAAAACTTCTTCATCTTAACTTTCCTAGTGATTAAAAAATTATTCACGTTTTGGACACCCATAGAAATAGCTTATGGGGTCTAGAAAATAAAATTATTCTTTTGGATTATGGCTCATTAGTTTTACTAATAGGTGACACAAAAGCGCATAAATTCTTCCGCTCTCGCAAAAAACTGAAAATTAAGGCGCGGTGCTTAAAAATTAAGCTAGAGTCTAATCTATAAGTTATTAATATAATTGAGAATTTTACGGTCGGCTGGTCCAAGGTAAAGATCTTGGGCGGACTTAAGGTCGGTCCAGCGCAAACTTTTATGTTCTCGGTTTTCGGGTTCGCCGAAAAAATCTTCACAAAGGTAGGCCGAGAGGTTGATGGCAATACTGGAGTCACTGTGTTCGACCGATGTTAAAAAACGTGGGGACTTGATCTCAATCCCCAATTCTTCTTTGATCTCTCGAACCAAGGCCTGTTCTTGGCTTTCGCCATTTTCGACCTTGCCACCGGGAAACTCCCAATGGTCCGCAAGGTGTTTTCCTTGGGGTCTCAGTGCAAAAAGGTAGAGATCTTGTCGCTTCAAAAGAGCACAAACCACTTCGACAGTTGCCATGAGACAGATCCTCCAAATCCTTAATTACACACAGTTTTAATATTTTTTGGCTTACATTTTGTCACTATTTGCGGAAAAATGACAATGAATTTAGAAGGATAGAGGTTCAGATGGAATTAAACTTATCCTTAGAGTTGTGTTTGAAAGCCCGACAGTTATAAGGAGGGAACGTGGACTTTTCAGCAATAAATGGATTCTTTTGGTCAGACTTTTCTGTGTACTGGCTCATTGGTTCCGCGATCGCTATATTGGCACTTGGATTTTTAGGAGCTCCATACTTTTTGTGGACGGCTGTAGTTACAGGAATATTACTGGGATTAGGCGCTCCGATGCCATTGACCATTGCATTTGTCGCTATATCTTTGATTTTCATTATCAAACCTTTGCGAACGATTCTTGTTTCGACGATTGTGATGAAGGTCATGAAAGCTTTAGGTATCATACCTAAGATTTCAGAGACTGAAAGAACTGCGCTAGACGCCGGGGTTGTTTGGGTAGAGAAAGATCTTTTTTCTGGTAAGCCAAATTTTAAAGATATTAATAAAAGAACTAACTATCCTGATCTTTCCGCAGATGAGCAAGCTTTCATCGATAACCAATGCGAAAAGCTTTGTGCCATGGCCGACGATTGGGAGATCTACGAAAATCGAAGTCTTCCACAAGAAGTTTGGGATTATATTAAAAAGGAAAAGTTTTTGGGGATGATTATCCCTAAAGAATACGGTGGTCTGGGCTTCTCAGCTCTTGGTCACTCGGCGGTTATTCAAAAACTAACCGGTCGATCAACCCCACTAGGGATTAACGTGATGGTTCCCAACTCGTTGGGGCCAGCAGAACTTCTTGCCCACTATGGAACTGAAGATCAAAAGAAGAAGTATTTGCCTCGGCTTGCCACGGGCGAAGAGATTCCGTGTTTTGCCTTAACTGAGCCGACAGCGGGCTCTGATGCCGGTTCACTGACGAGCTATGGAACATTGTTTAAGGGTGATGATGGTGGTCTTTATGTGCGCCTGAATTGGAATAAGCGTTGGATCACCCTAGCGGCCCTTTCGACCATTCTCGGATTAGCTTTTCGTTTGCGCGATCCAGAAAATCTATTGGGCAAAGGTGAGGATGTCGGAATCACGTGTGCTTTAATTCCGACTGACACTCCCGGGGTCAAGATCGGGAGACGACATGACCCCCTCGGTGTGCCTTTTTACAACTGTCCGACCCAAGGAAAAGACGTTGTCGTTTCTGTTGACCAAATCATTGGTGGCGTGGATGGAATCGGTAAAGGGTGGCAGATGCTTATGGAATCTTTGGCCGCCGGACGAGGAATATCGCTTCCTTCTCAGGCGTCAGCGAGCGGCAAGATGTGCTCGCTAGTTGCTAGTTCCCATGCAACTATTCGTAAGCAATTTGGTGTGTCTATTGGTAAATTCGAAGGGGTCGAAGAGCCTCTGGCGAAAATCGGTGGATACAACTACATGCTTGAAGCAACTCGAAGGTATACTTGTGGTGCGATCGATGAGGGGATTAAGCCTCCGGTGGTCACTGCTATTTGTAAGTACAATACCACTGAAATGATGCGCGAACTTGTCAATCATGCCATGGATATTCTCGGTGGAGCGGCTATTTCAAGAGGTCCGCGTAATACCGTCGCCCATGCCTATATTGGCCTTCCGATAGCCATCACGGTTGAAGGTGCTAATATCATGACTCGAACCCTAATTATCTTCGGACAGGGTGCTTTAAGAGCCCACCCATTTGCCTACGAAGAAGTTCGTTGCCTCGAAGCAGGTGATACCAAAGGTTTTGATCGAGCATTTTGGGGACACATTGGTCATATTGTTAATAATCTTTTCCGCTCAATTGTTTTGAGTTGGACTCGAGGTTATTTAGCTTCGACTCCGGGTGGGCCATTAAAGCGCTATTATCAAAAATTATCTTGGGCCTCGGCTTCGTTTGCAATCATGGCAGATATTGCCATGGGAGCACTGGGCGGATCCCTCAAGATGAAAGAGAAGATTACAGGTCGGTATGCGGATATTCTTTCGCATATGTACCTTGCAACCGCTGTTATTAAAAGGTTTGAGGCCGAAGGTCGTAAAAAAGAAGACTTACCTTACGCTCGTTATGCACTTGAGCACAGCCTTCATGAGATTCAAAAAGCCTTCGATGGTATTTTTCAAAACTTGCCAGTTCCCGGTTTGAGTTGGCTTTTCGCTGGCCCAATAAAGGCTTGGTCTGGATTCAACACTCTTGGAAGTGGAGTCTCTGATCGTATTAGCCACGAGGTCTCTAAGGCCATGCAAACCCAGGGTGAGGCACGGGACCGCATGCACAAGGGTGTATTCATTTCAGAAGATACCAAAGACCCTGTCGGGCGCTTAGCTCAAACGTTTGAACTCGTAAAGTCGGCTGAAGCCATTGAGAGAAAAGTGAAGAAGGCCATTAAGGCTAAGCAACTTCCGAAGAAGCGCGTTTCTCAGCTGCTGGACCAGGCTCTTGCTCAATCGATTATTACCCAGAATGAGTACGACCTTATAAAGAAGGCAGAAGCTGCTCGCTACGATGCCATTCAGGTCGATGACTTCTCGCCAGAGGAGTACTTCAGAGCTGATCGCAAGAAAGCGCCTGAAAACAATATGGCTCGCCCTGTAACTGCGCTTAAGGATTCTACCGGAGAACCAATACCCAACCCAGATCGAGCAGAAATTGGGCAGGAGAAGGTCTCTGGTTCCCAATTGGATCCCAATCAGGGAGAGGAACAGCCAGCCGTATAGCGAGCTTTTTGTAGGTAAACAAAAATTAATGAGCCCGGCAAATTATGCCGGGTTTTTTTATGGATCGGCACTTGGTCGCAATTGAATCCTCCTCGACTTTTCTTCAGTTAAGCACCTGTGAAACAATATTAGTCATGAAAAGTTGGGGATTTAGCCGGAAAGTATTAGGTCTGTTCACGATCAGTAGTTTAGTCGTTGTTTGTGGCCTTTTGTTTATTTTGTTTCAACAGCGTAGTTTACAAAAACTCAATAAGTATTCTTCAGTGATTCAAGGACAGACGCGAACGGCTCAGGATATGAACCGCTACTCGAATTTCATAGCGAGTGGTCAAACCTCGGAGTCCAATAGATTAGAACTTCAATCTTCGCAATCGATTTTCATCAATAATCATAGAGCCCTCCTCAATGGCGATAAAGAATTAGGGATTGTTGAAATTTCTGACGAAGAATTCAAGAAGTTACTCAACAACATCGATGTCGCGTGGTCGAACTATAGTAGCGATATAAATATGATTTCCCAGGCAAAAACCGCTAGTGCGGACGCTTTAGAAAAATTGACTGAAGACGGCAGTGTTCTCGAGTTGAGTCTTCTTAAATTTTTAATGCGTCTCAATCAAGTCGTAGAAGAACAAGAAGCTCGAATTCAGTACACGATTTTTGCGATGATCGCTCTTCTCATTGGGGTGTTCTTTGTGCAGCTTGTGTTTGTTGGGCGACTCAAAAAACTATTGGTTGGAGTTCTGGCGAGTTTCGACGACTTGAGAAAAGAAATCGTTTCTTCCAGTAATGTCATCGATAAGGCCTCCCACGAACTGAATGAAACTGCCACAGAGCAGGCCAGTGCCATTCATGAAACCTCATCTGCGGTTACGGAAGTCAGTAAAATGATCCATGTTACTATGGAGAATTTGGAGGCAGGGACAGAATTAGCAAAAGAAGCGGCTTCTGGTGCTAATGAAGGTGAAAACAAAATGGAGTCTATGACCGAAAGCGTAGGCCGCCTCAAGGATTCGAGTAATCAGCTCGGGGAATTGAACGAAATCATTGGCCAGGTGAAGGAAAAAACGGAAGTTATTAACGAGATCGTTTCAAAGACTCAATTGCTCTCTTTTAACGCTTCGATTGAGGCGGCGCGAGCTGGTCAGTACGGTAAGGGCTTTTCTGTAGTTGCGGCCGAAGTGGGGAAGTTGGCTCAGCTCAGTGGTGACTCTTCAAACGCCATCGATCGCCTCTTAATTGATAGTTCTTCCCAAGTGGATACCATTGTTACCATGTTGACGGAACAGGTGAGCGAAGGAGCAGCTTCGACATTTGAGGGCGTCCAAAAGTTTCAACTCGTCGCTGCTTCGATTCGAGAGCTCTCACAGTTGATGCAACAAATTTCTGTGGCAACTAATGAGCAGAAGTTGGGAATTGATCAATGTCTTGAGGCCCTCAAAAACCTCCAATCCAGTGCCGAAGCCGTCCGTAATCGATCCCATAAACTTTCAAATGTAACCAAGGAATCAAGAGAGATTCGTAGGAAACTAGCGAGTAGCTATGAAACCCTTCGCCGGGTCACTCTCGGTGGAGAATCTATAAACATGATGGCAGGAAAGCCGGGTGCTGTGACTCAGATTTCCTCTACAAAAAAAGCCAGCAAAGAAAAGTCAAAAACAAAAATACGAAGAATCGGGTAGTCGCCTACCCTCGTTCGGAACTATTCGACGGTCATCGGCTCTGGTTTATTCGACAGCCTTCTGTTGGACACTCTTCACTTGGGTGAGGATTAAAGCGCCGATACTGATAAAGACAATGACCACGACGATCGAAGCCCGTGCCGAGCCCGTTGTCTGAGAGACAAATCCCACGAGAAAAGGGCCGAGAATTGCGGAGAATTTTCCGAGGGTATTAAAGAATCCAAAAAACTCAGAGGCATTTTCTCTGGGTACCATCTGCGAAAAATAAGAGCGGGACAAGGACTGAACTCCGCCCTGCACGAGACCAATAATAAAAGCCATGACAAAAAAGTGCCAAGCTTCACTTATAAATGCCCCGATGAGTGAGCTGACAAAGTAGGCGGCCAAACAGATAAAGATCCCTGGTTTTGCGCCGATGCGTCCTCCGAGCCAACCAAAGAATAGGGCTGCGGGAAAACCAACAAAATTAGTCATAAC
>JAUHWN010000189.1 GCA_030424665.1 Bdellovibrionia bacterium
TCACCAATCACAGCTGTTTCTCCGATAACAACTCCACATCCATGATCGATTACTAAGCGTTTACCAATCTTTGCCCCTGGATGAATTTCGATAAGACTCACAAAACGAGATATTTCAGAGACGAGCCGGGCAATAAATTGAAGTTTAATTTGATAAAGAAAATGGGCAATTCGGTGAAAGAACAAGGCTCTAGGACCAGGGTATAACAAAGCGACTTCAAAAAGGCTCTTGGCAGCTGGGTCGTAATTCTTGTAGGCGCGCAAAAAATCAATCATAGGTACAACTAAGCATCTCTCGTGTCATCATTACGAGAACTTTCGATAGAGTCATCAGCATCCAAGAAAAAGTAACGATCAAAAACTGGTGAATATCGAGTCCAACTCGCTCCCGTTTTTGAATCCATTGTAAGGAGACTCGTAATGGTATCAATTTTACTGTCGAGGTCGTCAATCATCGCAACCACATAAGCCTCTAAAAACTTGGGACGTTTCGGAGATCCATACTCAAGTTTTCCGTGATGACTTAAAATAATATGCTTTAAAACGTGCTTTAAAGGCTCCGGGAAGCCCATAATTCGAGACGCTTTCTTCTCGACAAGTTCACTAGCTAGTACGAGATGCCCAACGAGTCGTCCAACATCAGTATATTGGATTCCTTTATCAATATTGAGCTCCCATATCTTTCCAATGTCGTGAAAAATGGCACCAAAGAGTAATAAGTCGAGATTCAGGTGTTTATAGTGGCCCGATAAAAGCTTCATCACAGCACAAATAGAAAGAACGTGCTCAAGAAGCCCCCCTTCTTTGGCGTGATGAATCGTTTTCGCCGCTGGAGCTTTCATCAGCAAAGGTTTTATCTCTGGATCCTCAACCGTATCTAAAGTTATTTGACGAATATTGGGGTCGCGAATACTACGAACAACTTCTAATAGTTCTTGGTACATCTCTTGGCCATCCCGATCACTCTTTGAAATAAAATCTTCAATGTCATAATCGCCTTCTCCAGCCCGTTCTAACTTGTGAACAATCAATTGAAGTCGACTCTGAAAAAGTTGTGTTGAGCCTTTAACGAGAACCACGTCGCCCTCTTGAAATAGACCATCAAGATCTTCAACATTGTCCCAAACTCGACAATCGATTTGCCCAGTCTTATCCGAGAGTACGAGACTCATATAGCTGCGACCGTTTTTTCCAACCTGAATCGATTTACTTTTGGTAAGAAAGTGGCTGTGGACCGTCTGTTTATCGCTAAAACTTGAAATGAAGATCTTTTCCATACAGGCGGTATACCGCAATTACGCGAGGCATACAATAAAGACTTATGGACGGCATGAGATGTTAGGAAATCGAGAATCGCTAATAGTCAGTTGAGATAGATGCAACTTTTGATCAAGAAGAGTCGCCAGAAAAAAGGTACCTGTGGTGATGTAAGCGTGGCGACTTTGATTTAGCTTGAGAAGAATTCCTCCTGATTTCACTGACTTGCGAAAGTGACTAGTGATATCAAGAAAAACTTTACAACCACTGCCAACAATGTCCTCTCTAATGCTTTTTCGTCTCGCGTTACTGAGGTAGAACACGTGGATATTCTCCAGAAGAAACTGCTCGGGAAATTGAAACTGCAGGTAAAACTCACCCTGGGAGTCTGTCGCAAAATCTTTGTAATCGAGACTGCCTCCCCCCTGACCCATTTTAATTGCATAGTTCTTTCCGCCGAGAACACCGCTATCTTTTTCAATTAACTGTAGAGTAAAAGGCAAAAAACTTTTTTCAGCATAATACTTCTCCGCCTCCCCTTCGACCGTTTGATAAACAATAGCACCTAGCTCTTCGAGTTCTTCCCAAAGCATTGTAGGCAATTCAACTTCAATACTGGCATTACCTGACTCAACCTCGTGGAAAAAAATTTCTTTTTCTTCGGAAGAATCCCACCAACAGGCACTTATAAATGTAAGAGAAAATAGGCTTAGAAATAATAATTTAGCGAAGTGCCAATTCATCACTGAGCCTTAAACCTGGAGCATAATTGCTCGAGATATTTCGAACATCGTTAATAAGTCCACTTGCTTTGGACTCTTCGCCACTTTGTAGAGCAACCTGGGCGAGTCCGACTTTTGCCGGTAAAACGAAAGCCGGTAGGGAACTCACTTGTCCAAAATAACGTTTTGCACATTCAAGGTCCTTAGCTTTGTAACAATTCCTAGCTTTAATGAGCTGCACCAAAGGCTCACTGCCCGAAGACTTTATTGCCAAACTAAGCGTCGCTCCGGACCGGTTTGGGTCGTTGAACTGTTCTAAAAAGTAAGAAAAGTTGGCAAAAATTAGTCCGTCGTCTTTACTACCCGTCGTCGCCGATTCAAAACTTTTCAAACCTTCTATTCGCTTCTTAGCTTGATACTGGCAAATTGCATACAGAGCGAGCATACGATTTGAGGTTCTATCAGAATTGTAAACTTGTGTGCACCAGTCAAATAGTCTATCCCATGATAGTTCATCTCTATAGAGTAATAAGCTATGAACGTGGTCCTGGTCCATTTGTGGATCTGTCGATAAGAATCGATCGGCAAAAGATTTGATACCAATTTCTCTATTTTGCAGATAGGCGATGTACGAGGCCATTAGAAAGGCTTTTTGCCGATAATCAAATGACTTATTAATTAGCTTTTCTATCTCATTAGCAGCCATCTGATAGAATTTCTCATTGCTACTCGCTTTTGCCTTTCGTATATAAGTTTTTGCGAGCATGAGAGCCGCCTCGGCGGATCCTAAGTCGCGAGCCTTTTGGAAGTAACTGATGGCTGAATCCGTATCGTTTTTGAAAAACGAAACCATTCCCATATTGAAGTTCGCAGGAAGGTAATTCCCATCGACTTTCAAACTCGATTTAAAATACTTCTCGGCATTGCTGTAATCTTGGTCAATTAAGTAAGTGAGACCCAAGCCAACATTCACCTGCTTTGAGTAATCATCTTGATACCTAACGGCCAAAACTTCCTGTAGAAGTCTTTGTGCCTGTGTTAATTCATTATTTCTGATAAAAAGAGGTGCTAATTGGAGTTTTAGATCCACATCTGTTGTTCGCTTCTCGGCCCCTTGGCTAAGAAGGCTAAAGGCTTTGTCGTATTCACCATAGCGATATGCTCGCAATCCACTATCGCTCAAATATTCAAAACTGTTTTTATCGATACCTTTTTTCTGCTTATTCTTTTGCTCTAAAACAAAGTAAGCCAAAGCCACCAATAGGAGGGCGAGAAAGATCCAAAGATTTTTTGACGATTTACGAACATCACTTTTTAGCTGACTATCAGAACCATAACCGTAGCGTTTCATAGGTTCATCGGAGATCCTCTCGTCCGTGGCTGTTGAATACTCCTTAAAATCAGCATCGACAATGTTCGAAGTGGGTTTTCGGTCATAGCGGCCCATATTCGTTCGATCAAGATCGATGTCCGCAGTTTCGGTAATAGTTTGTGTATTGGACGAAAGACCTTCTGTTTTTGTCTCTTCACCTAAAGGAGGGTGAGACCGAAGTTCTTCGATGGCTTTTACGAATTGTTGTTCATCTCGAACGAACTTCCAACGACCAAGGTTTTTAATACATTCATCAAGGACAACAATTTCTCTCGTAAGCACTTTGTCGACCATTTCATCAAAACTCAATGGCCCCAATATTTTGCCGTTAGACTTAACTAACCAGCATTTTTCCTTACGATCTAACTTTTCTTGTCCCATAACACATTACCCGTTGCTAATGTCTAAAATGTCGTCTTCCGGTAAACACGAGGTTTACTCCCTTTTTTTGAGCCATCTCAATAACTTCGTTATCTTTGATGGATCCGCCTGGTTGAATCACCCACTGAATGCCTGCTTCGGCGATTCTTTCTATTGAGTCGGCAAAAGGGAAAAACGCATCACTGGCTAAGACGAAATCAGACTTATCGCCGTGATGATCTTTTGTTCTTTTTATAGCTTGCTCTACAGCATCAACTCGGTTGACTTGACCCATACCTAGGCCAACACTCTCTTTATTGGTGGTAATTGCAATCGCATTACTCTTGAGGTGCGCACAAACCTTCCAAGCGAATTTTAGATGCTCCATTCGCTCCGCACTTGGTTTTTCACCATGATAAACCCAATTGTTTTCTTCGAGTTCAACGGAGTCTTGGTCTTGGAGAAGATAACCGCCCTCGATGCGCTTGAGTTCTTTATAAGATTTGCCATTGAGCATTTCTGGCCATTGCAAACATCTTAAGTTCTTTTTCTTTTTGAGGATATCCAACGCCCCACTACTAAAGCAAGGTGCGACGATGCACTCTAGAAATAATTTCGAAAGCTGCTCTGCTGAATCCTCATCCACTTCTTGATTGAGGGCAATGATTCCACCAAAAACAGAAACCGGGTCAGCGGCTAATGATCTTTTAACCGCCTCTGCCATATTAGCTCCGAGACCAACACCACAGGGATTATTGTGTTTTACTGAAACCACACAAGGGTCAGTGAAGCTCTTTAGTGCACGGAGGGCAGCTTCGAGGTCCAAAAGGTTGTTATATGAGAGCTCTTTACCCTGTAAAATTTCAGCATCTTTCCAAGAATGGGTGCTACTCGAATCACGGTACCATATAGCTTGTTGATGGGGGTTTTCACCGTAACGAAGCTTTTTAGGGTCGCTGGCGGCAATTGAATGGTAATTCGGAATATCACCGAGATAATTGGTAATTAAAGAATCATAGTGCGAGGTGTGGGCAAAAACTTTTGCTGCTAAAAACTTCCGGTCTTCAAGTGTGAGCTCTTGTTTTTCTAGGATCCACGAGTAGTCAGAGGGATCACAAACTACGGCAATACGCTCAAAGTTTTTCGCTGCAGCTCTCAACATCGACGGTCCACCAATGTCGATATTCTCAATCATTTCGGTTTCGGGAAGTCTCTTGGCTAATGCCTCTTGAAAAGGGTAGAGATTCACTACTACGAGATCAAACTCACTCACGCCAAACTTTTTTAAAGTTTCTTGATCTTCACTATTTCCCTGGCGTGCGAGTAAACCCATGTGAATATTTGGATGTAGGGTTTTTACTCTTCCATCCATGACTTCAGGGAAACCCGTTTGCTCACTGACATCGAGAACTTCTAGCGAAGCATCTCTTAAAAACCGAGCCGTCCCTCCAGAAGAGACGACACGAATATCCTTGGATTGGAGTCCTACTACGAACTCCCTTAGACCTGACTTATCTGAACAACTGATTAAAGCATTTTTAAACATTAGAACGAAAACCCCGAGAAAAGAATGTTAAGATCATCATTGGTAAGAAAAATACCAGCACCCATAAAGAGGTTGGGGTTTTGACCGTTCTGCGGAAACGCGTCCTCAACACCACCCACTAAATAAATACCTTTCAGTAGGTCGTATCTCAAACTCGATCGAAAATGTAAATTAGTTAAATCAAATGCTTCGGCGGACCATACAAGCTTGTCCTTGAACATGCGATATTCAATGCCCATACCGCCCGTATTTTCTATGACACCACCTTTCAAAGTGAAATCGCGAAAGTTTTTAGCAAAAAGAGCCGTAAATTTGACTCGATCTTGAAAAAGTTCAGTTTTCTGCTCTGTTGAGGGAGCTCCACCGTCGACAACAGTTGTCGTATCGATTCGCTCTCTAACACCATCGGCATCATCTACAACTTGAACAAAGTAATAGCGATCTCGCCCGGGTTGTACTTTCAGGCCGAGGAAAGACTTAAATTGTTCATCCGATGAGAGGTAATAGGAATGAAAATCAATTGAAGTTTCAATTCGATTACCCATCTCAATAAAGTTGTTCACACCAGAGATGGCCGTGTTGAGCTCTTCGACCGTCGCCTCATCATTGATCAGACGCCCTAGAGTTCCCTCACCACGATTAATTTTGTCAGAGATTTCTTCAAAATTATTGAGAGTTCCCTCTACGTTTTTCAAACTGGCAACGGCCTCGCGCCATGCCGCTTTGAAACCTTCATCGGATTCGTCATTGACCAAATTGTCGAGTGTTTCCGAAATACTGGCTATGCGCTCTACTATCAAATTCACTTGGTCTTTATTTTGATTCGTCATTTGAGCCACATCGCGAGTAATCTCTTCGAGATTCTTTATGATTTGCCCGAGTGGCTTCGAATCATCCCCCTCCGTTGCCGATTTAATATTGTCGGCGACTTGGGCTAGAGAATCTGTAATTTTAGAAACTTCTGAGATGAGGCGATCAACCGAAGCTCGGTCATCAACTACAATTATTTGTCCACCGTCTTCAAGCGGAGGATCTCTCGGGTCCCCTGGTACTACAACGACATTCTTATCACCAAGAATACCAGCAGCACGAATTTCCACACGCGACGAAGTATAGAGAGGAACATCTTGTTTTAGAATTATTTCAACTTTTGCTTTGTCATTCTGTAAAACGATTTCTTTGATGACACCAACGCGAATACCCGCAACATAAACGGGCGAGGACTTAACGAGTCCCGTCGCATCCTCCAATAGAAAGAAGGCGCGCTTTGAAGTTCCGAGATAAGAAGGGTC
>JAUHWN010000190.1 GCA_030424665.1 Bdellovibrionia bacterium
AGAATGTTTATCCACCGATGTCGACCCAACTCAAAGACCTAGGGATTGAAATCATGGAGGGGTATAAAAAAGAAAATTTAGAGCCTCGTCCCGATTTTGTGGTTGTCGGTAATGTCATTTCTAAACATTATGAAGAGGCCGCTGCACTATTAGAAACTGATATTCCATTCACATCACTTCCGGTAATGATTGGCCAGGCGATAATTGAAGATCGCCACAGTCTCGTAGTAGCTGGAACCCATGGTAAAACTACGACCACTTCAATGGCGACTTGGCTTGCTGAATGCTGTGGATTTGAGCCTGGGTATTTAATAGGTGGAATTCCCAATAACTTTAAGAAAAGTTATCGGCTTCCGCAAAAAGATCTCTTTGTGATTGAAGGCGATGAATACGATACGGCCTTTTTCGACAAAGTTCCTAAGTTTAATCACTATAGGCCGCGAACTGTGATTTTCACCAGTTGCGAGTTTGACCACGCTGATATTTACGATTCTATCGATGATATTCGAAAAGCCTTTAGTCACCTAATGGAGATTATCCCTAAGGACGGTCTTCTTGTTTACTATGCTGAAGAGGATGAAGTTTCGTCCCTTGCCAAGAAGTATACCGGTAAGAAAATTGGATATGGAGTCAGCAGTGGCGATATTCGAGCGAGAGACATTCGAGTTGAGCCCGGAAAAGCCACTTACTTTAAGCTAGAAGGCGACGTGCCCGAAACTTGGAAGGATATTGAATTTTGTCTACCATTATTTGGTGACTATAATTTGTTGAACGCCATATCAACCCTTGCTGTTGCGGTTCACTATGACTGGCCTCTCGGTCGCAGCAAAGAAGCCCTCGAAACCTTTTTGAGCGTAAAAAGAAGGCAAGAATTACTGGGAGAGCCTGGCGGAATTAAGGTCATTGAAGATTTTGCTCATCATCCGACGGCAGTTAAAAAAACCATACAAGGGGTGCGAAGACAGTTCCCGGGCGGACGATTGTTTGCGGTTTTTGAGCCCCGATCCGCAACATCCCGGCGCAAGGTTTTTCAAAAAGCCTATGAAGAAGCTTTCTTGCAGGCTGATTATTCTTTAATTGCCAAGCCCTATGATCAGTCGAAAATCCCCGAAGGAGAACGCTTTTCTACAGACGAGTTGATCTCGAGTTTGAAAGCGCAAAATAAAGAGGCCCTGGCGGCCGATTCCGTTGAAGAAATCATCGAGTCCATCTGCAAAGAAGCTCAATCAGGAGACACAGTTCTTATCATGTCCAATGGTGGTTTCGATGGAATTTACGGCAAGTTGCTATCAGTTTTAAAAGCGTAGAGTTCTGAGAAAGCCTGTCTTTTTAGGTATTAAGGTCACTTCCGTAATGGGTTAAACACCTATCAACTCTTTTGACAGTCCGCTAAGTTTTGAACACTCGTTCAGGATATTAGACAATCTAGGGGTATTTCGCGTGGCCCTGTATTCGCTATAGATGAGGTCGTGGTTTGGAGGACTACGTAAAGGAATTCTAATGGAAAGAATTTTTTCGCGACGTCCTCTTAGGTTTAGGTATTGTCGAACTCTAAAAAACAGAATACTCAAATCGGGTTTACTTCTACTCTTAATGATGGGCTTGGGCGCCTGTGGAGAGTTTGAAAGTAAAGACTTGGCTAGTGAGCCTAAGGTTCTCGTTGCAAACGAAATGTTCATTAAGTTTAAAAAGGCGATTGATAAGAATTGTAATGCTTGTCATACGTCGGTTAATTCTCTAACTCCAGGGGTTTCGGATTTTGCATCTTTAAAAACCGAAGACGACTGGGCTAATCATCCGTTGAAATTGGTAGTGGCTGGTGATTTGCGGAAATCCCTCGTTTACTATCGAATGAGATTTGCCAAAACTATTACTGGATCAGCGAGTTCAAACATGCCTTTTGAAACGGCTGAAGCTCCTGACAATATGACTCAGCAAGATGCCGATGATATTGCCAACTATATAATGTCTCTTGGGTCGACCACGGTTACTGAACAAGCTGCTGACCTCGGAACCCTTGCAAAAATAAAAATGGTTTTAAATGGCAAGGCGATATCGACTCTCGACGTGGCTAGTACTCTTAAAGATGGATCGAGCATTTTAATTGACGAAGAAAAGTTGAAGGCTCGAGTTCAAATATGGCTTCAGGAGCCAGAGGGGCAAGAAAAGCTTAAGAACTTTTTCATGCTAGCTCTTGGGCAGAACCAATTGGAAGGTTTTTCTAATAATCTTTTGGGGTTTGTTCAAGCCAACAACAATAGGGAAGTTCGATTTCGTGAAAATATGTCGGAGTCTTTTGCTCGAACAGCTCTAAAAATTGTTAACGAAGATCAACCTTTTACGAATATCGTTTCATCAAGAAACCATGCGATGACGTCGGCACTACTCTCAGGCTACCGATATGTGGATGCTTCGGGAGCGCAAAGTGTGCCAATGAATTCTAGAGCATTTAGAGATCATCTTCGTGCACTCCCTGTCGGCGACTTTACGGACTGGCGCTTTGTGAATCTCACGAATCGCAATAACGACAATCCGACGGCATTTGACGATATGGCGGCCCTAAGAGCCGTAGCTGATAATGATGACTTTAGCCTGCAAATCAGACGAGTAGGATTTTTTAGTACCCTTGCTTTTCAGGTCAAGTGGATGACCAATGTTGATAATGATTTTCGAGTCACGGCCAACCAGGCTCTCATTGGTGCTCTCAATAAAACCTTCGAAGCCGGTGATGCTACCGCCCACGGTGAGGATCTGAGCGCTCTCGATAGCGACCATGCCGCTCCGGGTACGGCTTGTTATCAGTGCCATCGCTTGCTCGATCCGATGCGGGCAGTTTTTAGGCAGTCCATGAATGAAAATTATCGTGTTCCCGCAAGTGGAGTTAGCAATGTCCCCAATGCCTATTTTGCCTTTCAAGATTACCGTCAAGATATGCAAAATGTGGGACAGCTAGCGACGAATATTAAAAATCACCCCTACTTTGCGGACTCTTGGGTTGGAAAGCTCTGCCAATTTGTTAACTCTCAACCCTGTGATGATAAAGACGACGAGTTTAACCGAATCGCAGATGTTTTTAGAAATAGTAATTTTAACTTTATGACCATGGCCGTTGAGCTTTTAACCTCTCCGTTAGTGACTCGAGAAAGAGGGCTCGACAATGCAATGATTAGTATCAGTCGACGAAGTCACTTTTGTAGAGCCTTAGAGGTAAGGTTTGCTGAGCATATTGAGCGCACGGGCAGTGCTTCAATAGCACCTCGAGAACTTTGTGACTTAAATAACGACGTTCGAAGTGCAGTGGCTCTAATAAGTGACGACGACGTTGCCAGAGGGGCCCCTGGATTTGTTCAATCTCCAGATACCAGCCCATTTAACTATCAGTCTGTTGAAAGACTTTGTAAGTTAATTGCACCGACCGTTGTTCGCGCTGACCATGGGTTCGGTTTTGGAAATACCGAAGCGCTCACAAATTCTTTAGATGCCATGGTGAATACCTTCATGGGTTTGCCGTCGAACCATCCACGACATGAAGCGGCCGAGCGGGTGCTCAAAGCAATTTACGATAAGGCAAATTCGACAGAAGTTGGTCTGGATGAAATAAATAGTTTACGAGAGAGCTTTATCTTTGCGTGTAGCTCTCCAGATTTGGCGGGGATGGGATTATGAAAAATACAAAGAAGAAAACTATGAAAAGAAATAAAAAGAAAAACCTAGTGCAAGTGGAGCGAAGAAAGTTTATAGCAAACCTCTTTTTAGGAGCTGGTGCCATTGGAATGCGATCTTTTCTCTTAGGACTTCCACCGGCATTTCTTAGTCAGAGAGCCATTGCGGCCACAGGTAAAGAGACGTTTCTTATCTTTAGTACTCGGCAGGCCTCTTGCCCAATCAATGCCAATGTTCCCTATACTTACGACGATTCGATTGGTATCGAACATCCCGCTGATTTTGCGACCCCTGTTAACTTCATGCTTGGAAGTTTTGGTGTGGCCGCCGCCGCCCCCTGGGCCGACTTAGCGGCGGGTATTCGCAATCAGATGCAGTTTTTCCACTACATGAGTCAGTCGAATGCTCACCCAGAAAGTATTGCCACTATTAAAGGGCACGGTGGAATAAAAACAACGGCCGGGAATGGCGCCGAGATGCTCCCGTCGGCCATTGCCCAAGAAACAGCCGAGGCATTGGGGACCTTAACCAGTAAACCAATGGTTCTCGACACCCCCGGATTCAGCATTTCTTATAATTCGATTTCTCAGGGCGTAACTCAACCGGGACCTTTAAAAAACCTCTTTGCCAGTGGAACGGCTGTCGACGAAAAGGCTATGATGGACTTTCGAGATTCACAGTTAGACCTTCTCTATAAGGACCTCAAAACAAATGGTACCGCCAAACAAAGAAGCTTCCTAGACAGTCATGCCATTAGTAAAGATCAAGCCCGTCAGTTATCGGGGCAATTGGGAACTCTACTTGAAGAAGTTGTAGGTAATAATGCCAATCGCGATCGCGATCAATTGATTACTGCAGCTGCGGTCATCGCTTCGAAGTCCGCTCCAGTTGTGGTTGTTAGTCTTAATTTTGGTAACGATAATCATCAAGACGCTAACCTCAATGCAGAGAGAGATTCCCTAATCGCTCGAGTTGCTGATCTTAATGACCTTTATTCACGTCTGTCAGCCTTGGGCATAGAAGACAAAACGACTTTTGCCCTACAAAATACATTTGGACGCACTCTTCAGAGAAATACTCGAGGCGGCAGGGATCACAATTCAGAGCATGCGGTCATGCCGATGTTCGGTCCCAACGTAAACCCGGGTGTCACTGGAAGGCTGCAGCCTGTGGCCGGAAGGAAGCTCGGTGGAGCTACTGTTATAAATTCAAATGATGGCACTCAAGTGGGTGCAGATATCGCTCGCAATGAAACGCTCGGCGCTGCTTGCAAAACCTTAATGGCAGCCTGTGGAGTGAGTAATGAAAGTATTCAAAAAAGGGTAACCTCTGGAAAAGTAGTTAAGTCGGCCATTAAACCGACTTAATTCTTACTGTCTTTAGTTAAATAGAAGATGTGGTTTTTGTTGATGCTGGCCCTGCCTAAAAAATAGGCAGGGCATTTTTGGTAGAAGCTTCCTTTTGGTAGTGCACGTGCGTTAGAGCCCTCGTCAAAATCCCTTCTTTTGACGCTGGAACGCTACCAAAAGGAAGCTTCTACCTGGTGATTGACGGGGGGAGTAAGGGCCGTTAGGAACTTATTCATGGCCCAAAAAAGTACCAAAAAAACACCGAAAAAGATGACTCCTTTGATGCAACAATATTGGGAGAATAAATCCGCACATCCCGATAAGGTTCTCCTATTTAGAATGGGAGATTTCTTTGAAATGTTTCATGAAGACGCACTGGTAGCTGCACCACTACTCAATATTGCTCTCACCCAGAGAAATAAGAAATCAGGTGACGATACCCCCATGTGTGGGGTGCCCCATCATTCTATCGCTGAAAAAATTAATCGGCTCCTTGCGGCTGGCCACAAAGTGGCGATCTGCGATCAAGTTGAAGACCCCAAGCAAGCTAAGGGTTTAGTCAAAAGAGCAGTGACGCGTGTTTTGAGTCCAGGTGTTGTCTATGACCCTGAAACCCTTGAGAGTACGACTTCAAACTATATTTGTGCCTTTGAAGATGGTGTTCTTGCGTTTTTAGAAACAAGTACTGGTGAGGCTTTTTATTTTAAACTGAGTCTAGAAGAGTCGCAAAAAATGCTGCGACGATTGATGCCCAGAGAAGTGATTGAAGGTGCAACAGAAGTTATTCGCCCGCTATTAGAGTCGAGTAAAGACCCAATGCTGGAAACTTTAGTTTTTTCGAAGTTTGTATTTTCAAAAGATGATGCTCTCGAGAAGATGATCACTTCTCGTTGGAAGGGATTGCCGCGGGCTGCTCACATTCTATTGGGTTATTCATTGGAACTCCAAGGGGATGAGCTGCTAAAGACCCTCCAGGGTTTTGAGGAGCGAGAACTCCTTCATTTTATGGAGTTGAGTCCCACGACAATTGAACATTTAGAGTTGTTTCGCACGAACCAGGGTGATCGGGATCTTAGTTTTTTCGGGAAGCTCAATCGCACCAAAACCGCCGCTGGAGCGAGACTCTTTAAACAGTGCCTTGCGTTTCCATTAAAGTCACAATCTGCCATTGAGCAAAGACAAAAACAGGTCACTTACTGGAAGGATAACCTTTCTGATTTAAAAACCTTGCGGTCACAGTTGTCTCACATGGGTGATATCCAAAGGCGAATAGGTAAAGTTTCGAACCCCAGCTGTGGAGTACGGGACTTGGTTTCACTAAAAGATTCGATTCGTGCCGGTCTCAATTGCGTTCCACTGGCAAAATCCATGAAGTGGGAAGAGAAAACCTTAAATCAAGCCTCAGAGATCGTAAATCAAATCGAGCGAACCTTGGTCGAAGAGCCACCCTTGAATATGACTAAAGGGG
>JAUHWN010000024.1 GCA_030424665.1 Bdellovibrionia bacterium
GGTGTCGATTGCGGCCTTCACAGGCGCATCTGCTTCCTCTCCTGGGTTCTCTATGTTTTCTTGATCGCCCTTTTGAACGGTACCCAAAATATCATCCATCGACGCCCATGCTTTGCGTCGACGCTTTCTTTTGAGTCCTTCTTTTTTGGGGCCTTCAAAACGCGGCATTAAAGTCCAGTCCTATACAGCTAAATCATTGGGTCTTGCTGACCAAGAACAGGGGAGTCCATTCCCGCAGAATTCATTCCTTCAGTTTTTTGTTTCTTCATCGACAGTGCACCATCCAAGTCGAGCACTTCACGAGTCAGTAGATCGATATCCATTTTTGCCGAAGAATCTCTAAGGTTATCAAAGAGAGTCACAAGGCTCGCGTTGGCATTGGGTATCTGCTGATTGGTCCCTACATAACTCTTGTAGAGTAGGGGGCCAAAAACTTCGTGTTTGATGAGCATTTCAAGCGTGTCGTGGGATAAGCTAGTTCGCTTATCAAATTTATTGAGCACAATTCCAATAGGTATTTGCTGATCGAAATCACTTCCGATGCGAGAAACCTCTTCATAGGTAAATTGTAGACCTTTAAGGGCATTTCGATCGGGATCAACAACTGCAATAACCTTATCCGCGGCCAAGGCTGCGGCGGCATTATTGGAGCCGAGAGCAGGCGGGCAGTCGAGGACAATTAAATCGTAATCTTCTTCAACACTGGCTAGTCTTTGTGAATAAACTCGGTCCAATCTAATTTTTTTAATCGTTAGGGTGTTCTCGAGAAGAGCATTGTCCAAGTTACTTGGGACAAGGTCTAAGCCTGGAAGAACCGAGACGATAAGGTCTTTGAAGTGGACTGTCGGATCTGTAATTGAGTCGATGAGGCAAGCGTGCTCATCTCCATCGACGCCGAGTAAATCTGTTAAGTTCCCTTGTTGATCGAGATCAACGCATAGAACGCGCAATCCATATAAGCTCGCTCGAATTGCAAAGTTGAGAGCAATAGCGGTTTTGCCGGTCCCTCCCTTTACAATTTGAAAGGCAATCTTCTTTCGCTTGATCGGCAAGTCAAAGATTGTGCGTGCTGTGTCGTGCCCAAAGTAAAGACGGTTCGCGCTCTTGCGATAATCAACCTCTTTACTTTTTAGGGTTTTGTTTATGGCCTGCAAACTGACGCCTAAAAAATCGGCGGCATCTTTAGCGGTCATTTTTGGTTCCATGATAAAACCTCTGTTTAAGTTTGGACCTGTTTTTCGTGATTAACTTCAACCACCATGATTAGATCAAAAAACTCAATGATGTCCAAGATAAAATAAAAAAATAGTGAAGAGAGTTTGGGTGGTGAATCTCAAGAGATTTGCTTAAAAGTTAAGCTTCTCTGTTTTTGAATTATAAAAGCTTACTCTTCAAGCAGTGCTGAAAGTATTGGCAATCCCAATGCTGAAGTTCATGCATTAAGATTAGAATTTATTCTTTTTAAAATCTTGGGCAAAGTCGAGCGCGAAGTAAGAAAGTATAATATCTGCGCCGGCTCTTTTAATCGAAAGAAGCATTTCGTCTCGAGCAGCTTTCTCGGTGATAGCGCCGGCCTTTGCGGCAAACTTGATCATGGCATATTCACCACTCACGTTATAGGCGGCGACGGGAACTGTAAATTTACGTTTCACATCTGAAATAACATCGAGGTAACTCAATGCGGGTTTGACCATAACCATGTCAGCACCTTCGCGAACATCGAGTAGGACTTCTCTCAAAGCTTCCCTTCGGTTGGCCGGATCCATTTGATAGGTTTTTTTATCACCAGACTTTGGTGCAGACTCAAGGGCATCTCTGAAGGGGCCATAGAAGCTACTGGCATATTTCGCAGAGTAGGCAAGGATTCCAACTTCACTAAAGCCATTTTCATCCAATGTTTCGCGAAGAACTTTGACTCTGCCATCCATCATATCAGAAGGGGCCACAATGTCTGCGCCGGCTTGAGCTTGGGTGAGAGCCATTTCCGATAGAACCTTTAGAGTTGGGTCATTAAGTATTTGCCCCTGATGAACGATACCGTCGTGTCCATCACTGGAGTAAGGGTCCATTGCTACATCTGTTATTACCGTGAGATCCGGTACGGAATTTTTGATCTCCATAACCGTAGAGGGAAGAAGGCCCTCTAAATTCGTGGACTCTCTAGCGAAGCTATCTTTAAGTTGGTCTTCTACGGCCGGAAAGAGGGCGACTCCGGGTATGCCTAAGTCATGGGCTCTTTTGCATTGCTCGAGTACCTGGTCAGTTGAATAGCGAAATTGCCCGGGCATAGAGCGAATTTCTTCTTTGCGATTCTTTCCTTCAATGACAAAAAGAGGAAGGATGAAATCTTTTGGGTTCAAGTAAGTTTCTCGAACCATATCTCGTACACTTTTTGTTTTTCGGTTTCGGCGCGGGCGGTGTCGCAGAGAATAGGTTTTACCGAGTAAATCTTTTTCCATAGTTTCCTCTTTCTATTTATTTAGAACTATGTTGAAAGGCGAAGGAAGTCCAGACTTCGAATACGTCTATATATATAGACAAAATTGCCTCTATCCATTGGCTAAAATTGAAATCTAGTTATCACAAAGAAAACTTCAGTTGGAGCTTTAGCAAGTGGGGTCATCCCAGCGGTAAACTTTGAGAATGGCCGCAGCATGTCACTTCCTCGGGCGGAGCCGAGAAAGGTCTTGATAAATGGTTGGAAAGTCCAGGTCTTTGCCTCTCAGAAGGGGCTTAATTCCCATTGAAAGGGGCTAACAGAACCCTGACTTGTTCAGGTCCCAACTGCCCTTAGACTGAGCCTATATCGAGGGGGGTCAAATGCTCTTAGGTCTTGATTACGAATCGAATCGGCAACTCGCCATCAACGATCATGAATTTGCGCCACACATACCTCTACTCATTCAATGTGGTCGTTACACGATAAAAACCATTTCATCCCGGCGGGAGCTCCATGAAGTTTTTCAATTCCGCCACGAGGTCTTCTACGAGGAGTTGATGGCAAAAGGGCAAAAGGGAATGGATTACGATTATCTTGATGAGGAGTGTGATCACCTCATTATAGTCGATGATTCTAAAGGAAAAATTATTGCGAATTATCGCCTTCTTTCATCGAGATTTTGCTCCCAGTTTTACTCTGAAAACGAATTTAATATTTCAAACTTTCTGCGTTTGTCAGGCCATAAGCTTGAAATGGGGCGGGCCTGTGTTCACAAGGACTACCGAAAAGGTCCCGTGGTACACTTACTGTGGCGTGGTGTCGCAGAATATTTGAAGCGCACCGAGACAGAGTATCTCTTCGGCTGTGCAAGCCTCCGCTACCTGGATTCTCTGCAAGTTGCGGTGGTCTGCGAGTATTTAGAGCGAAACAATCACATTAGTAAAGACTATGGCATTAGGCTGATAGATGGCCTTGAGATACCTGGCCTGAGCCGTAAGAAAGAGTTCGTGAGTCGCTCCTGGGGAGTTTTCCTTGAGGACAAGGTTAATGATCTTATGAACCCTTTGTTTCGCAGTTATCTCAAAGTCGGCTCTGTTTTATTTGAGAGTCCCGCATGGGATAAAAAGTTGAAATCAGTTGACTTCTTTACGGTACTTAAGATTAAAGGGATGAATCCAGCATTTGCGAGAAGGTATGGTCTATGAAATGGCGTATTAAAGCCACAGTGATGTTGTCTCTGATCCTTCTGTATCTGATTACAGCACTTCCGGTGCAAATTTTTGTTTGGGGAGAGAAGCTCAAAAGACAGATCATGTTTGGCTATATGAAATTCTATTCGAGAGTTGCCGTTTGGGTGCTCGGAGTAGAAATCAAAGTCGAAGGCGAAATTCCAAATAAAAATGTGGCCGCTCTCTATGTGAGCAATCACATGTCCTATCTAGATATTATAATTTTTGCTGCCGTTAGCCCCTCTATATATATTACTTCAGTTGAAGTGGGTGACTCCCATGGACTGGGTTGGATCTCTAAATTGGCATCTTGTATTTTTGTGTAGCGACGGGATCGTTCTAACGTTGAGAAAGAAATTAAAGAGGTCGAAAGACACTTCGCCATGGGTTTACCTGTGGGTCTTTGCCCTGAGGGAACTTCTACTAACGGAAAAGAAATTCTAAAATTCAAAAGAACCTTCTTTGATCCCGCCATTAATACTCAAACTCCGGTATTGCCGATGTGCTTGCGCTACACAAAAATTGACGGCGTCGAGTTCGGCGAAAATAATGCGGATAAAGTTTGCTGGTACGGGAAGATGACCTTTATGCCTCACTTCAATAACTTAATGAAGGTCAATCGTATTGAAGCGACTCTTTCGTTTTTGCCAAAAGTAGAAATTCGTCCTGATCACGATCGCCGCTCTTTGGCCGATGAATGCCACGATCTTATCGAAGACCGATACTTCAATAAATCAGAGTCCGATGAAGCTCTAGTGAAACCGGGTATGGCTTCTGGGGTAGCAACAGAAGGTCCTTCAAATGAGCGCCCAGGTGTTTCTCCGTCATTGTAATTTAATGGCTATGGTTTCAAAAGAGGAACTGTGCTATTAAACGTTTATGATTGAAAAAGTTAAAGAGGTGTTTAATCGCCTTTCTATTCATAGTCTTGAATTAATAGACACAATATATGCCGGCGAAGTTGTTTTCATCGATCCTTTTCAAAAAATTCAGGGTCGTGATGCGCTTAAAGCGTATTTTAAAAAAACTTACTCGGGCGTCGAATATTCAAACTTTCAGTTTAAAGAGGAATTTCCCAAGGAGACCGAGGCGGTATTGCTCTGGAATATGCAATTTAGGCATAAGTGGTTAAAACGCGGGGAATTGATAGAGGTTGAAGGTTCGAGTCACCTTAAGTGGACGACTGAGGGTTTGATTTATCATCGAGACTATGTCGACTCGAGTAATCTTGTTTTTGAAAATGTTCCTGGATTGGGTCGAGTCTTTAGGGGCCTCAAGTCATTTATTTAGGGCCAAATGGACCAGGGCCTACTTTCAGCTAAGAATTTTTCTCAGCCCCAGGCTCGAACTTGAGTTGGCCTGGGCCTGCTTATATAAGTGACCCATGCGAATTCGAGTAAAAGACCAGAAATTGAGTGTTTCTGTGGGTGAGTTTTCACAAGCTCCATTGGTTATGGGGCAAGTGGGTCCGAGCCAGAGCCCCCTTTTTATCGAAGAGGGCCTAGGCGACGAACATCTCAGAGTTCAAGCTTTACGGGCTGGTGAGGTTGAAAACTACGATACCGAACGATTCCTCAGTTTACAGATGTCGGTTGAGTCATGGAATATTGAAGTCAAAGGTCGGGTCGATGGCTTTTTCATAAACGAAGCCGGTCGCGCCTGTATAGAAGAAATAAAAACCAGTTCTGACTATGAGTCGCTTCTAGAAATTTTAGGGAACCCTTTAGGGCATCCCTACGGGCTACAGCTCCTTAGCTATTGTTATATTTATCAAAAGAAAATGAATGAGTGGCCAGAGGCCCAATTTGTTTTTGCAAAAACGGACTCGTCGAATCACCACGAAATTTTTTCTTTAGATTACGAACCCAAAGCCGTCGAAGAGTTTTTTGCGCAAAGGCTAGAGTATTTGGCGGTCGAAGGAGAGCTTCACAAGGCTCGTTTGAATCGAAGAAAAGAAAATATTAAATCGATTCAGTTTCCGTTTTCTGAATATCGAAAAAATCAAGAAAGTCTAATTCAATATATAGAAGAGAGTATCAAAGCAAAAAAAGTTTGCTTCTACCAAGCCCCGACAGGACTCGGGAAAACTGCAGCCAGTCTTTGGGCTCATCTTAAAAACTGCGGTGAAAAAGCGTCTCAACTCGTTTATGTCACACCTAAAAATAGTCAGCAATTAAATGTGGTTGATACGGCTCTTGAGTTTAATATTGAGGGGCTCAAAGTACTTCAGCTGAGGGCCCAGTCCCGATTTTGTAATTTGGATGAGTGTTCGAGTCATTGTCCCCGCAAAGCGAATTACTATGAATATATATCCGACAAAGAAAACTTAAAAGAACTCGAAGAAATTGAGGGCCGTGACTCAGCATCGTTAGAGCAGTGGGCGGGCCAAAGGGAGCTTTGCCCCTATCTGTTGCAGATGGATCTAATAAAATCTTCGGATCTTATAGTTGGAGATTATAACTACATTATATCTGAAACTAATAGCATTGATCGCTTTCACTTTGGCGAGCCTAGTCAGGCCATGCAACCGAGTCTAGTGGTTGATGAGGCCCATAATATTGTTCAGCGATCCTGGGATGAATATTCGGTTCGTTTAGAGTACTGGGAAGATTTAAATAGAACATCAGACTCAAGTCTTAATAAAAAAATCCGTAGACTCAAAGATGAGTACAATGAATTTGTGAAGGGGGTTGAAAGTCAGGCGCGTCTTTCTGAAGAATTTCGTGAAGAACTTTTTGCATCACTCAGGGAGCTACTTGAAGGTTTTTACGAGGTTCTTGGCTTCTATTCAAATCGCAACGAGCATCTAGAGTCCTATCAGCAAATCGAGACGTTTTACTTTTTAGTCCACGGCTTTTCAAGACTTTTGAGTTATGAGGTCTTGGATTTTGCAATGGTCAGCAATAAAAGCAGTTTAGACCTTTTGTGCTATGATGCCTCTCAGGTCCTAAAGCAATATTTTTCTCGGTTCCATCAGCTTTGCTTTTTTTCGGGAACCCTCAAACCAGTAGATCATCACGCCCGATTACTAGGATTTAGTGGGGATGAATATCAATTCAAGGAATTTGCTTCTCCATTTCCGAGGGAGAAAAGAAAGTTGATGTTTATTCCGCAAATATCGACTCGTTCGAAGGCCATGGCTGTTTCGAGTGGTAAAGTTGCTGAGTTAATTAATCGAGTGATTAGTCAAAAGAAGGGCAATTACTTGGCCTTCTTCCCGAGCTATCGATTTTTGAATGAGGTCGCAAGCCTCGTTGAATATGACAATATCATTGAACAAAAACCTGGTTTGTCGAGTTATGAAGTTAAAGAAATTCTCGACACCCTCGAAACCAGTACGGGAAATTTATTACTCGGAGTGCAGGGTGGAGTGCTCTCTGAGGGGATCGACTACAAGGGTTCTATGGCAGAAGGAGTTTTTGTTATTGGCCCGGGACTGTCTGCTTACTCCCAAGAAAACCGGTGGCGAAGGGACTACTTTGAGTCGCGCAACCAAAAGGGTGAAAACACTATCTTTATCTATCCAGCCCTTCGAAGAAGCATCCAGGCCGCGGGCCGGGTTATTCGTTCTGAAGAAGATCGCGCTTTTATTATTTTGGTCGATGATCGCTTTTTGTTACCCAGTTATTCGGAGTGCTTTCCGGAAGACTGGTTTGTTGAGTCGCCAAAAGAGTGCGTGCCGAAAAGCATTTTGCGTGAACTTGACCAGTTCTGGCAGGAATCGGATCATGTATAGGCCTGGGTCATTCTTAAATGCGATCGTGAACTCTTCCGTCAGAGGCCGCGCTAAAAGGAGTGGGTATGTATAGGCCCATTCATATTTTTGATTTGCAGGCGACCTCAACGTCTCCCGCCTATGGATATGTCATCGAATTTGCCCATGCCTATTACGATCGGGAGTTAGCTCAGTGGAAGAAGACTGTTGAGTTTATTAAATTGCCAAAGGATGAGGAATTACCTCGGCACATTCAAAAAATCACGGGAATCAAAGAAGAGGATCTGGATTGTGGATGGTCGCAGTCGAAGCTGAAGTCCTATGTTAAAAACCTGGTCGAGTCGCAGCCCGAGGCCTTGTATGTCAGTCATTATGCCCAGTTTGAGAAGGCTTTTATTCGGGATTTATTGAGCAAGAAAACCTTTGAATCTATGGAGTGGCTTTGTACGCATAAGTTGTCCAAATTGATTTATCCGTTTTTGCCGAGTCATAGTTTAAGAGCGGCAGCCGGCCACGCGGGTTTTTCTCTGGGGGCTTTAAAGCGATCCCATGGGCAACTGGATGCCAATATATTTTTATGGCAAAAACTTTATCGAGAAATGAAAGAGCAATTTGCCCTTGAGTCTTATAGAGAGCTTGAAGCTTGGATTCCGAAAAGAAAGAAAGATATTAAAATAATCTATCAGGAAAAGGGGCCTAGTAAGAAGTATCTGAAGATTTCAGACAAGGAGAGATTATCTCTTCCCGACGCCCCTGGTGTTTATCGGTTTTATAGTGTGGATGGTCGCCTTCTATACATCGGAAAGGCAAAAAGTCTAAAGACGAGAGTCAATAGTTATTTTACGGGCAACCCCAAGAGGCTTGGTCGGAAAGCCGAGTTGGTTATTCAAATTGCTCGGATTGAATTCGATGTGTTGAACACGCCGGTGGAGTCGGCCCTTTACGAGTGCCTGAAAATCAAAGCCTTTGATCCGCCCTATAATCAGGCATTGACGCCGAGAAAGCAGAAGCACCTTTATGCCTATGATCGAGATCTCAATGTCCGCCAGGTCGAAGGAGTTGAGCGCGAGGGTTCGAGTTTTTGGGGTGAGGGAGTTGAGCACGAGAGTTCAGGTGCCAGAATTGAGGGAGTTGAGAGCGGGAGTTCATGTGCCAGAATTGAGGGGGGTGAGCACGAGAGTTCAGGTGCCAGAATTGAGGGGGGTGAGCACGAGAGTTCAGGTGCCAGAATTGAGGGGCGGAAGTTACTATTGAGTTTGAAGGCGAGTGAGTTTGAGAGTCTTGATTTTTTACTGAGCTACTATCAGGGGGCCGGCCTTTCAGAGGAGATTCTTTTTGGTTTTGCTGAGGAGTCGGTTATCGAAGAGGCGATTGAACTTTTTTATGAAGAGTATCCTCAACTTAAGGCAGCCAGGTCTAAGCGTGATCTGCTCGCTTGGTGCTATTCAGTTTTTTTAGATTCGCGCAGCGATTTTGATGAAAATATAGAGGCCATTGAAGACGCCGGTGACGAAGAGGAATTGATTGAAGAGATCGAAGAAACGGATTTCGAAAATCCAGAGGACGTGAAGCTAAGTCTCTACAATGTTTGTGCTCATATCGCAAAATCCCACATGAAAATGAAGTTAATGGGGAAGCTTTTGGATTCCCGGATTCACCTGTGTGATGGCAATGATAGAGAGTTGAGTTTCGAACTGATGGATGGGCGAATTAAGACTGATTCGAAGATGGCATTGAGTCCACGGAGTTCGGAGGGTTCTGAGTTGTTTCGGGAGATTGAGACGGAATCTGGATCAGAGTTGGGATCAGAGTTATCACAAAATTCGGATCCACCGAGGGAGATTGATACAAGGTTGGGATTGGAGTCGTCGCGATGTGCGGGGGCAAATGCTGATTTGTGGGACGATTTCCAGAAATTGAGTTCCGCCGATTCCTTTGAATGGTTGCGAGTTTTTTTAACCGAGATTTTTCGAATTCATCGAAGCGAAGCACCCGATACGTGGGTTAAAGTAGAGTATTTAGGTGCCAACGGTCAGTACCGACCTCTGAATCTCGATTTTTGGTCCCGCTATTTATAGGTTTGTTCCCGTATTTATAGGTTTGTTCCCGTATTTATAGGTTTGTTCCCGTATTTATAGGTTTGTTCCCGTATTTATAGGTTTGTTCCCGTATTTATAGGTTTGTTCCCGTATTTATAGGTTTGTTCCCGTTGCGAAACTCATTTAGTTTTTGCTAGGGTGTTGGCCTTCGAATCGGCGATAGGTTTTTTGAAGCGTTTTTTCAAAAGGTCTTGGTAAAAGATTTTTTTAAACAAGGCTTTTTCAGAGAGGTTTTTCAAGTGGGTTTTGATAAGTAGGGGCTTTGTTCTTTCGAGGCTTGTATGGCCTCACTCCCCAGACTTCCGCTTCGTTTTGCGAGATATAGTTTTTTGTTCTCTCGAAGTCCTGACCCCAGTCTAATACGCGTGTGAAAGGACTCAACTTCCATAGGCCTTTGCCATACTTTCTCGCGAGAATGCCTGTGAGTGCCCTTGTGAATTTTTTGTAGGAGTCCCGATTAACAATCTTCATAAGAATATGAATGTGATCCTTTTGTACACTCAAGTGATAGATTCTTATATGAAACTGAAAAGAGTATCTATTGATATAATACTTCACTTCGCTTAACTCACTGAATAGACAGACGGTTTGACTAGATTTGAGTACAAGATGAAGTGCTTTTCTTGTTGCTAGTGGTCTTCGGGTTTTTCTTTTTCCAAGATTTACTATCCCGCCATGGGATTTTAGAGTTTCATCTTTGAAGAGTGGTAGCTGTCTCACGGAGATGACTATAACATGGGGTTTTAAAAACTCGTTTTTTGTCTTTTTCAAAAAATTGATGGCATCTAAAAAACTTCTGTGAGCCGCTATTAGACTGCCATCTGGCTTAGCCCCTGCGAGATGTATTTAAGGACTACTCCCTCCCTATCTCAATTTTATTTACTGAATAGAGGACGTTCTCGGGATCAAAAACGACGTCAAAACATATTTTTAAAATTTCGACTTTAATGATGTGGAATTTTTGGGGTGATTCTTCAAGCTATACATAAACGTGGAATCAATAGAAATCAGTCTTTGAGTTTAAATCTGGCGCGGACCCCTTCAAAAAAACTGGTAGAGTCTTAAGTAAAACCGTTGCAGTACGGGGCCAGCATTAATCGAGGGAGAAATTAAGCTTGATGTAATTATTCAAGAAGTGATTGAGCTTCGGTACGCCTCAGTCGTTAGTCTTCGAGATCATGGAGTCGGTTGGTACGCCTCAGTCATTAGTCTTCGGGATCACAGTGCCGGCTGATAACTTTCGAGATCGCGGAGTCGTTCGGTACGCTTCAATCGCAAACCCTCAAAACCGCAGAGTCAGTGCAAACCCTCAAAATCGCAGGGTCGGCGCTACTTATAGCAACTCTTCAATATGTGATTGAACTTCGGTGCGGGTCAGCTGGTGGCCCTCGGGATCATAGGGATCAGTGATTCGCAAAATTCCCTTGCCGTATTGAAATTTCGTCTGTGGACCACGAACAAATTGCACGACCTTGAGATTTGAAGCGAGTGCCTGTCTAACTGCCGGATCTTTGCTAATTTCGCGAATAACAGATCCAACATCATTAATTGTAGCCATGAGTCTTCGACTGGCATCCCCGCCATCTTTAAACGCGCGCCAATCTACTGCCATATCGACTTTCTTTTTCAGATCGTGAGTTATGACTTTGATCCAGTCTGCGAGCTTTTTCTGAATTTCTTTGTGTGTCGGAGGCGGGCTCTTTGGAGCCATAATCGCCCCAAAGGAAATCAAATGGGCAAATTCAGGAGCGTCCAAGACCGTAAAGCCAATGATATTCTTCATCTTTACGTACATTGCCCCATTGAGTTCACCATTTTGCCCCTCTGTTTCGAACAAAAGGGTCGATTCATCGTCACTAGAGGTGTAATCCAGGAGCCACCCAGTGGCCGTAACCCCATTTACAAGGGTTAGCTGCAATTTTGGCATGGTGATGCCCTCACCACGTGTCCACTTTTTACGCAATAGATGAAGCTCGGTGAGAACCATATCGATTTCTTTGGCTGGTAATTGCGTTATGGACCGATCTGCTGGCACGAATTAACTCCCGATAAGAATTAATTTTTTTGTTATGTTCTAAGAAAGTCAAGATGAGTAAATTTAGATGTTGTGGAACGCAGCAGAAAAATGAAATGTTCTGTCTGATTACTTGCTGAATGTAAAAAATTTTTCTAGGCTTTTAAGTGGGACGGGCGATGGGCTTTAGGATGAAGTCGAGTGGCAAGGAAGCTGCTTCATCGCTCTTTTTTTTCACTCGACATATCTGCGCGATTATCCAATTCAAGCTCTACATTTTCAAGTCTTTCGACAAATTCAGCTCCTTTTTCTGCCGGTAACTGATTAGAGCCGACCGCTGACTGTGCTTTGTCCTTAATCATCTTAAAAAATGCTTTCATTTTGGGTTTAGCGCGATCGAGAAGTCTCTGGAATCGACCTTCTTTAAGGTCTTTCGATATTTGGTTCGATTTAGTTTTAACTTCATTGGCATAGCGAGTGTACTCTATGAGGTCTCTTTCTTCGCTGGAATTACCTTTAAGGTTCTTGCCATATTCAGCAACTGTCGTGGTCGCTTCAAAGTCCTCAGCCCCTTCTAGGTAGTCATAGCGCCCCTTTTTATTGCCATTTTGTTGGCCTACGTTTTTAGCGCGGTGATATCGCCCCTGAAGTTTAGCTTTAAAGCCATCGAGACCTTTTTTTGTCATTATTTGAGGGGCATACTTCGGTCCGGCCCAAAAAAACAGAGCCGCGCTGAGGCCGCCCATCATCATAAAAGTAAATAACATTCTGAATAATCTCATCATTTCTCTTATCGGCTTTGACAAAATAAAGCCTAAAGAATACCTCAGAATATGCTAAATATTTAGAAATTGTGAGTGTTTAAGAATGCTACAGAGGGGGTGCTCGTGAAGATTGTATTAGTGAGGCACGGTCAAAGTGTTTGGAATAAAGAAAACAAGTTTACAGGTTGGTATGATGCCCCCCTTAGCGAGCAGGGCTTTACTGAGGCGAAGTTGGCCGGTGAGATTCTTAAAGAAGAGAATTTTGTTTTTGATCGAATTTTTACATCAGTTTTAAAACGAGCCATCATCACCGGTGAAGAAATCCTTCGAGTTATGGATCTTTCGTGGATTCCGGTAGAAAAGGCTTGGCAGCTCAATGAGAGACATTACGGTGCCTTGATGGGGCTCAACAAAAAAGAAACCGTTGAGAAACATGGAGCTGAACAAGTCCACATTTGGAGACGTTCTTATAGTACCCCTCCACCGGCAATGGATATCGATGATCCTCGGCATCCTCGTTTCGAGGACAAATATAAAAATGTTCCTGCAGATTTATTGCCCACTTGCGAATCTCTAAAAGACACTGTTAACCGAGTCATTCCCTATTGGGAGTCAACAATTGCTCCCGCGCTCCAGGCTGGCGAGCGAATCATTCTTTCGGCCCATGGTAATAGCATTCGTGCCCTTTACAAATATCTTCTTGATATTTCTGAAGATGAAATCTCCGAGGTTAATATTCCAACAGGTCAACCTCTTGTGATAGAACTTGATAAGCAGCTGAAGGGGACTAAAGATTATTATCTCGGGGACGCTGAGAAAATTCAGGCCCAAATTAATGAAGTAAAAAATCAAACTTAGATTTAGATTTTTTAGGCATTGATTGTAAGCAAAAAAAAGGGCTCAATAGAGCCCTTTTCAATTAAGTTTGCTCGAAGCAAATTAATTAGACATGAAGTCGTGTGAACGAACTGTTTTACGACCATTGTGATCGGCTCTTTTTACACCTTGCTCGATGAGCCAGTAAACCCAGTCATTAAGGCCGTCAAGAGCATCACCAGCTACGTTAACTCCGTGAGCTTTTAAAGCTGCTTTTACTTTACTTCCAACAAGAAGCATTTCACCGCTTGTTTTAGTTTTCTTAGTTGCCTTCTTCTTTGTAGTTTTCTTCTTCTTAGCCATAACACTTACTCCTTAAGACAAATTGGCGTTTAACTTCAAAACTGATGAAGATGAGGATAAGAACACTGCTACGACTAATCAAAGAAAAAATGCAAAATGGCGCAAAATAGCGAAAAAAAGTGGTTTAACGCGATTTTAAGAAAACCTAGGCTGCGCGCTCAGGGTCATTGTCATCATCGCTTGCGAGATCGAAGCTAAAGTCTTCTTCGTCGTCCTCAGAACTATTAGGTAGGGGAGGAGGGACAAAATCGTCACCCTCAGGATCTTCGTCTTGATACCCAAAGGCATCCGCTTGGGTTTGTTCGAGGTTCATTTGATCTGGAGTTGGAGGTAAATCGATTTCCTCTTCAGCTTCGTCGTCTTCGTTCATGCTTAAATCTTCATCAAACCCCCTAAAGCCATCAAGTTCTTGATGGTAGGGGTTTTTCTCGAGGGGAGGTTTTGATACGACCTCATCGCCATCGCTTGTGGGTTCTTCGGGGAGTTCCAAAAAGCCTTTTTCATCTTCTTTTGCAGTTTGTGGTCCTGCTGGTTCCTCGGCAGCAAGGGGAGCTTTCGGTTCTTCGGCAACAAGGGGTGCTTCATCCGAATTCAATGCTACTTGGCTCGAGCTATCATTAGTGTTTACCCCACTGACTTCTTTAGTCTCATTTATAGCTTTTGCTCTTTGCATTGGCTCCAAATCCAAATCGTGGTCATCTTCGTCGATCGGCGCGAGAAGGTGATTTTTAATTTCTTTCTTTCGCTCTTCGGCGGTTAAGCGTGGTCGTCGTTGTTTCTCTCCGATCTCGATTTCTTTGGTAATTTCGTCGTGATGGAAATTGTTTTCTCGGCTCAGAGTGCCCTCATCAACGAGATCAATTCTCCGACGTTCTTTGAGAGGCTTTAATTCTCTGGTTATGGTTTGCTCTTCTTCGATTGGATCGAGGTCGCTAGCAGACTGTTCTTCACTATTCATTTGGCTCGGATGGTTCTGTGAACTTTGTTGCCCAGGAGTAGGATCTTCGACTCCACTTGGTACTGGGATATCGGCCAATTGCACATCATCTTTTTGCATCTGGGTGGTTGTATTGACGGTCTCTTCACTTAAGGATGACTTTTGCACAGAATTTGTTTGATTAAAGAGGTCCGTCATTTTCTCGAGATTTCCAGTGCGACTCATTTGAATCGAAAGGGTGTCTTCATCGACATCTTCGCTCTCGTCTACTTGCAGTTGAATAATACGCGTTGCAAGTTCAGAGCGCTCGTTAACGTCTAAGCTCTCTTCGGGCAAGTCGACATCGAGTACTGGCCTGTCTTCAGAATTCAATGAAGGGATTTTTACCGTGTCGTCATTATCTTGCTCTTGTTTTTGGTTCTTTGGTGATCCCATGGTCTGTGGATCGTAAAGGCTCGATTGGTTTCTGCCACGGTTCTTCGAGAGATAAAGGGCTTGGTCGGCGAGTTTAATAAGTTCATCGACCTTCTCTGTATGGAGAGGGCAGGTTGCTATACCGAGACTCATTGTGACTTTTAGGGTACCACTTTCACTTTCGATTTTTAAATTTTCGATGGCCTGCCTTATTCTTTCAGCTTGCTCGAAAGCGCTTTGCTCTGGAGTATCCGGAAGCAGAACAACAAATTCCTCTCCGCCATAACGGGCAGGAATGTCCTGGTCTCTCGATTCGTTCTTGAGTGTCTGGGCGACTCTCTTTAAGACTTCATCTCCAAGAGCGTGACCGTAAGTATCGTTAAACTTTTTAAAATGATCGACGTCACCAATGATGACAGAGGTCGGGGATTGGGTGAGGAGGGAGCTATTTACAGCCTTTTGCAGCTGGGCTTTAAAGTAGCGAACATTATTTATTTGTGTTAAAGAGTCAGTATTGCTTAGTGAGTGAAGTGTCAGGTTTTCTAGGGTAAGCGTCATATGACTTGCGATGCCCATGAGAGAATCGACTTCGTCTTCGCTAAAGACTTCCAGTACGTTTTGTTTAAGACACTGAAGAGCACCGATAACTTTGTTTCCAGCTCGAACGGGGATAATTAAAAATCCTTTCACATCTTGGGTCCCTGGCAGAGGGGAGGCCTTTGTAGGTGCATAACTTTGGTTTTGAAAGATTGAAATCTTAATCATATTCAAAAGATTTGGAACTTCAAAGAGATCTCGGCAGTTTCGATCACTAAACACCTTCATTCCCATTTCGTTTTCAGAAACTTCACGGCTTTTTCTATACTCGATTCGATCGCCGGTGTCGTTGAGCATAAACAGTTCTATTTGCCGATACCCGAACGACGAAATTATGATCTCCAAAATACTATTTACGATTTTATCTTTGTTCATCGATGCATTGGTGGAGTTCGAGATTTCCAACAGTAGAGAACTCTCAAAGAGCTTGCGATCTAAATCTTGATTCACCTTTCTTAAAGCGTCGGTTTGATTTCTAAGCTCTGCTGTGCGTTTTAATTTTTCTTCGAGTTCGACTCTCAGTTTTTGCGTCATCCGATTAAAGGTGGTGCCAAGCTCGCCAAACTCACCTCTGTCTTCAATTTGAATTTGGGTGTCGAGGTGGCCTTCGGCTATTCTTCGGGCCCCCTCTGTCAAGAGTCGGATTGGTGAAGACAGTCTTTTTGACAACTTATAGCCGACAAATATCGACACCAGGAGAGAAGATACAAAAGTTAGTATCAAAATCAAATTGAGCGAGTTTCGTTCTTTGTTGTACATAGTGTGAGGGACTAAGTTGACAAGATAAAAGTTTCCAAGGGTGTTCCCCTGTTCATCTTGTAAGAAGGGATGTCCTGTTATTGAGAATTTAAAGTTGGAATACTCTTGTTCTAAGTGAGTGCCAATGCTTTCCATCTTCGAAAGGGAAACTACCAGAGGTGTTTGAATGTCCTCAGATGAAATTTCGTGGAGCCAAGGGGTTTTTCCCTTTTCCCAAATGACTATGGCCACGTCACCCCGAATGTATTTTTTAACACTGTTTAGAAATTCACCATCGAGTTCATAGCCACTCACGATATACTGGTATCCAGTTTCTCTTGTGATTCGTTGCTCAAGGCGGTTGGCAGCCACAAAAAAATACTTCGAGCCAATTTTTATTATATCTGTGGCAAAATCGCCCCGTTCAGCCTTGCGAATTAAGCTGGGGCTACTAAACATTTGATAATTATTAGCTCCAGATTCAGCGAGATACATATTATTTTTGTCGACCACTGCAATGAGCCCACTAAATAGGCTTGCTTTTTTGTTGGCAAGATACTGAGAAGTAAATTTAGTTTTTTCTTTGTAGTCTTTGCGAAGATAGTAGATCAGTGAAGGGTCGGACTTGAGGTTTGCGATGTCTGTTCTGAGCAAATCGGCTTTTGAATTGATGACTTGTAAGAGGGATTCGCTATTAAATTCAAGGTCGTCTTGAATATTCTTGTTAACTTGCGCATTGAATTTGTAATGAACAAACGCAAAGGTAATAACTTGGATTCCTGTAATTAGAACCAAGAAAGGAACTAAGAGTTTTACGTGAACTCCCAGTCTAAAAATGTCACTTTTAAAAAGTGATTTCAACGATCCCCCTAAACGTACACAAAGATCAATAACTTATCGGATTTTCGAACTTTTACTATGAAGCATTTTCGGATTTACTCGACTCAAAACCCTACTAATTTGTTTCAAAGTGAGATGGTTTTGGAGTCTCTAAATTAAAGGCACTTGAGGGAGGCATAAATGTCACGATACTGCGTATTTTTGACGAAATTAGTGACGGGAAATTTTAATAGAATGTTTTTGAATGGCTTCCAAAACAATTAAAGTTTTCGGGCGACTTTAGTGGCGAAAATTGGAATTAGTTTTGAAAAAAATTTGATGATTTAGTGAAGCTTCAAAAGCGACAAACCTAATATCAATTTGTCTTATGGGTGCCCAAAGAACTACTTTGAATTCTTGTCTCAATTAAAACCTAGAGTCCAGTTCATCGTGAAGCACGGCTTCAATTGATTGTAACAAAATGTAAATTGGACTCTTTAGAAATATTTTTTCTGGCGTCGAAGATTTAGCTGCGCTATATTTAAATTACCAAAAGCTCTATTGAGCGCGAAAGGAGGTGGTGCGTATGGCATTTGATAATTTTAGTAACCATACAACCATTAACCTGGAGGTTATCTGCTAATATCAAGCAAAATTAATGGTTAAATTTATTAGTTTATTAGTAACTACAAAGGGCGGAGAATTCTTCGCCCTTTGCTAATTTAAGAGAGATATTTCTATTTACTTCTCCAAAAAAACTCACTACTTTCTCAGCCATGAGAAATTTAATTTTATGCGCTGTTGTTTTTTTATTTTGTTTATCGACTTACGCTGAATCGGTCAGTATTCTGAGTTTTAACGTCGAAAACCTGTTCGATACACTCGACGATAAAGATCGAAGTGACGAATCCTTTTTGCCACTTCAAACGAAAATTCAAAATGACTCCATAATTCAATCCTGTCTTCGAGTTCGCCGTTTTAAATGGAAAAAACAATGTCTCTATCTCGATTGGAGCGAAGAAAACCTAAAAGCTAAAATGACAAATATCGAGAAGGTTGTTCGAGCATCTAATAAGGGTAAGGGGCCTGACATCATCGTCTTTCAAGAAGTCGAAAATCTGCGGGTCCTTACTCAATTACGAGATCAACACTTAAAAGAGTGGAAGCATATTGGCTTTATTGAAGGTTTTGATAAGAGGGGAATTGACATTGCTGTTCTCTCTAAAAAGCCTTTGCAAGGAAAGCCGCAGCTCCACAAAATTCCTTTTAAAAAAATGAAAAAGGCACGAGTTAAAGACACTCGAGGCATTTTACAAGTCGAGTTTCAATTGGATGATAAAACTCGGTTGGTCGTTTTTGGAGTTCACCTTCCAGCTCCCTATCATCCATATCAATTCCGAATTCAAGCTGTAGAGTTTTTGAATACCTTGGTCGGCAAGCTCGAGAAAAAAGATATTGCCGTTGCGATTGGAGACTTTAATATTCCAAGAGATGAAGAAGAAAGAAGGAATATTTTGCGTGGAAGGATTGATCAATATTGGCAGGCTCCTCATCTTGAATACTGTAAAGATTGTAAGGGAACCACCTATTATCCGCCTAAGAAGTCTTGGTCCTTCTTGGACTTAGCATTGGTTTCAAAGAGCCAAGGGAAGTGGAGCCTGGATCCCAAGTCCTTTCGCGTAGAAAATGGCTTGAATTTGCAAAAGACTCCCGAATCTTATCCAAAGAGTTTTGACCCAAAGACTCAATCAGGTGTTTCAGACCACTTTCCAATCCTCTTAGAGCTCCGTAGGTCTTGACAAAACGACGCGTTTAGTCTAAGCCTAAGGTCTTGTCGAGGTATGTAATGAGAATCAATTTAACGGAAATTCCAGATGAAGGCCAAAGTTGGGAGTTTAGCGACCAGCTCAAAGAAAAGAAGGACGAAAAGCTTCCCGAATCGGTGAAGAGGCTCTTTGGTAAAAAACCCTACAGCCTTCGGCTTCGCCTACTTCCTATGCACTCTGGCTTTCAAGTATCTGGAAATGCTGAATTTACCCATAAGCAACTTTGCAGCCAGTGTGGCGAAGATATTGATCTCGGGCATCAGTTTCGTATTAATGAGCTACTTCTTCCTAAAAGTGAGTTTTCTAGGGCCGATGACCGCACTACAACTGGAAATCATTCGATGGACTATCTCGCTGACGGGCCAGAGGTGAGTTATTTTGATCAAAAGATGTTTGATTTGGGCGAGTACATTCATGAGATCGTGCAAGCTCAGTTTGGTCCCTATCCCTCTTGTGAGGACAATGCCTGTCCCAACAAAGATTTGGTTTTAAAGAAAATCAATGAATACAGCCAGGCCTTTGATGAACAAAAAGCTCCAGGTCATCCAGCCTTCGGTGCTCTAAAGGATCTTCTCAAAAGACAGTAGGCCCTAATTTCCTGGCATCTGGCATGCTGCGCATAAAGGGATAATTCTCAGTAATTCTTGTTAACAATTGAGCTAATTCATGGGATTCATTGCTTTTATCAAGTAATTAGACGGAGGTTCCATGGGGGAAGCCCAGGCTTCTTTCAAGCAGGATATTGAGTTCTACCAAAAACACTTGGATCGAGTGAGTCGGAGTTTCGCCTTTTGTATAAAGCAACTCAATGGCGAATTTAGGGCCCAAGTCGGATTGAGTTATTTGGTCTTTAGAATTCTTGATACCATCGAGGATGCTCCATGGGAGACTTTTTCGGAGCAAAAAAAGGCCTTTGATCACTTCAACGAAATCATGAAAACTCCAGAATTTTTCCAACGCCCGGGCGCGAATTCTGATTACCTTGATTGGCTGGCTCTCTTTCCCAAAGATATACCTGAGTCGGAAATGGTTCTTCTTAAAGAAGGCCAAAGAGTCTTTTCGGATGTTCACAAGCAACCAGAACAAGTGCGCCAACACATTCAAAACTGCTCCATCAATATGTCCAGGGGGATGGAATTTTACGCCTGCCGGGCCCAAGACCGTCCTTTGCGGCTAAAAGATATAAAAGATGTAAATCGTTACTGTTTTTTTGTAGCTGGAATTGTTGGTGAACTTTTGGAAGGCCTCTTTTTAAATGCTCATCCTGAAGAGAAAAATCCCCAAGGACTAACAAAGGCTTTTCATTTTGGCCTATTCCTACAAAAGGTTAATATTCTAAAGGATCAACTTTCAGATGAAGAAGAAGGACGATTCTTAGTGCCGGAAAGAGATCTTATAAAGAAATCTTTGGTAGATAATGGTCGTAATGCTCTTGATTACATCTTAAGTCTACCTAAAGAAGCTGTGTCATATCGTTTATTTTGTGCGTGGTCTTTGTTTATTGGTCTAGCTTCGTTACCATTTATTGAACAGAGCTTTGAGAGTAAGAAGTTTTTCAAGCTACCGCGAATAAAAACCCAATTACTCATAGAAAAAGTTCGCGGTATCATTAAGAATAATGATCGCCTTCAGTCGCTATTTAGTGAGTTGCTTGAGGGATCGCGATTTATTGCATCTCAACCCCAATCAATGGAGTCTCAGGTTCAAGAATTTCCTGAGTTTACCAACCTTTACAGTGGTCAGCTGGCTCCAGCTGATATTAAAAAGTTAGGCCTTATTTAAGCTAGACAAAGGCAAGGCTTCCGCCGATTGGGGAGTGAGTCTGAGTCAGTAATTAGATAGAATAGAGTCACTTTAAATTTTGGGGGCTCCATTGTCAGTCAGGCTGCTAAGTTTTAATTTTTTCTTTGTTTTGGGACTCATTTTTACTGCAATGATTGCAGAAGCAAAAAAAGTTCCTTCAAAGGTTTATGATTTACCCGATCTCGTAGCGATTCAAGATCGAGATTATTACCTCAGTCACGATTTAACTTTCAACGTTGGATGGTTGCCCTCGGATGCATTCAATAAGTACGCTGTGGGTGGTGTGAGTTATACCTATTTTTTAGAAGATTACATGGCTTGGGAAGTTGTGAATGTTCAGTACTCATTTCTTTTCGAAACGGATCTCAAAGGTGCCCTCGAAGAAAATTTTCCACTCGAAGTTGAAAACGTCGGTTTTCAGGGCTTTCTTGATCCAATTACCTTTGTCGCTACGACCGCTTTTCTTTATACGCCCATGTATAATAAGAGCTTGCTCTTCAATTCTTCGCTCTTTCGCAGCGAAACAAGTTTTCTAGTGCAAGCGGGTATTGCCAACTTTAAAAGGAATGAAACTCGGCCTCTCTTTGGAGCAGGCTTTATTTTTAGAGTTCTATTGAGCGAGGACCAATCTTTGAAGTTTGATTTTAGACAAAGCTTCTATTTAGAGGCTGATCGAGGACTGACGAGTTTGATGTCTCTAATGGTCGGCTATTCATTTCAATTGGGAGAGGGCCCAGAGCAATGAGGGCCTGTTTAATTTGCATTATAACCTCTCTGTTTTTGCTGTCGTTTGCCTTTGGGCAAACACCGACCCCTAGTCCGATCCCCGAGAACAAAAGTCGTGACACTTCTAAGCCTCAAGCTAAAAGCCAAGAGGTAAAAACACCCTACATGTATATCCCTACCAATGAAAAATTTTGGAACAAAATGAAAGAGCTTTGGGAGGAAAAAAAATATAAGTTTGCAATTGAGCAAGCGAGTAAGAGGGTGGGTGACCTGCAGACCAATCAACAAAAAGAAGCACTTCTCGCCGTTGGAATTGGCTTACGCAATGCTGGCTATCCGGCATCGGCGGGACTCGTTCTATTAGAGACTCTCAAAAATTCTATTGGGTCGGCCATTAGCGAGCTGAGCCTAGTTCACCTCGATGAGCTTTATCGCATGGACATGGTTCATCAAGCCTTCTTAAATGACGTGATTGTTGCAACAGCTGTCGAAAGTACCCACTGGTCCAATCAGGCATTCATCGGGAAACTTCGCTCGAGCTATGCACTCAAATTTGGATTAGTTGACTGGTATAAAAAAGAAGTAGAGAAAGTAGTCGAAGAAAGTTATTGGGCTAAGTACTATCAGTACTTAACGGCTCTGAGCTTAATAACTCGCGGTGAAGTTGAAAAAGGTTACTCATTCATAGGTCAGATGTATGAGGATGAAACCATTGTCGACCCCCTCAAGCAAAAAATCGGTTTGCAACAAGCGCGAATTTTGTTTGAGAAAAGAGAGTTCGAAAAAGCATTAGAAATCTATCAACAATTGAAATTGCCATTGCGAGAGTGGGGGCGAAGTCTCTATGAGCAGGCGTGGGCTCTTTATTATCTTAAACGATATGACAAAGCCTTGGGAGTTTTGCAAGCGGCAAAAACCAAGTACTTTTCAGCTTCTCCGAGCTTAGAAAGTCATCTTTTGGAAATCATTATTTTCAAGGATCTCTGTCACTATAAGAGAGTTGATCTGCTGGCTAAGGATTTTAGAACTTTTTATAAGGATGCCTTTCGGGCGATTCGAAAGAGACAAGATTTAGGTGGAGTACCTACCCTGGCCAGGATTTCATTACTAAACAACTACCTGCAAGACGAGGCGAATCTAGCTTCACAAGTGCGAAAAGAAAAGAATACCCTTAAAAAGCTGAGCAATTCGTTTACCCAGTATAAAGGATTAGTGAGCGAGCTAGGGCTTTTGGAATCTGAAATCCAAGAAGCACTAAACATCGAGGTTCAAAACAGTGCCCGTGGGGTTGCCAATGAGCTACTCGATATTGAGGAGCAAATTCTATTTCTAGAATATACGGCTAAACTTGATGCTCTGAGAATAGCCGCGATAACCAATGAAAAACCCTATGCTTCAGAAGAGAAGCCGACGACGAGTTTTGATCGCTTTTACTGGCCAGTGGATCGCGAAAAATGGCTCGACGAGCTGAAGGATTATAAAGTTCTAATAAAGAGTAAGTGTTTTGATAAAAAGTAAATGGTTTTCTCTAATACTAACTTTCCTTTTTAGCGTCTGTGTTTATGGGCAAACAGATACTATGTCTGTGGATGAGCTTGAAAGTGACCTTGAGAAGGTCGACACTAAGCTTGAGCAGACAAGGGCGAGAATTCAGGAGATAAAGGATGTTCGCTTTCTTCCGGACCTCTACTTTATGCTCGCTGAGTTTTATGTCTCAAAGAGCCGTTATCAGTACCAAATAAAGTTGAAAGAAAACGAAGGGGTTCCACTAGAGGAAGTCGACTTCACCCTCGAAAAGAAACCCAAATTCAAGGCCATAGAGACATACCAATCAATTGTCGAACGGTTTCCAAAACTTAACTACGCTGATAAAGCTTTGTTCTATATGGCCCACGAATTTAGAGAGCTGGGTCAGTTTGATCAGATGATTTCTACTTATTCGCGCCTTACGAGAGAATATCCGAAGAGTGAGTTTTATCCCGAAAGTAAAATTATTTTGGGAGATTATGAATTTAATACTCAGAAGAATATACGCAAAGCACTCGGACATTTTAATGACCTCCTTAAAAGAAAGACGACGGCCTTTACCGCTTTAGCGAGTTATCGGGCTGGATGGTGCTATATCAATTTACGCTATTTTAAGAATGCCTTTTATGCCTTTGAAAAAGTTTTAATTGACTATGCGGAACTCGATCTATCTGAACTACCGGACCTTTATAAAAAGACAGATATCAAGCAAGATGCCCTATTAGCTATGGTGTGGCCATATAGTGAGATTACTAGAGCTGAATTCATAAAGATGGGCAAGGGCCGTCATGAGGTCATTAAATACTTTAGGAGACTATCGCCAACACTGCAGATGTATTTGAAAGTCATGTCTAAATTGGCGCGAAGACTGGTTCTTAAAAAAAGAAATACTTTGGCGACACGAGTTTATTTTGAACTTTTGCGACTCTCTCCAGATCTTGATAGCCGAGTTACCTTCGTACCTGAAGTTTATAAGACCTTTCGCAATTCGCAAAGGGATTGGCCATTTTATGGGTTTGTTCGTGAAATAGCAAAAACGGCGATTCGAGCGCGATACTCGCGGGTCTATACTGATCAGGAAAAGAAGAAGATCGACAATGATTATGAGATATTCGCTCGTGATATTGCTACGCGCTTACAGAAGCAGGCAAGAGAAACGGGTAAAGAGTTTGATTATCTCATGGCAATTGCCGCCTATAAGTCATACCTCAATGCTTTTGATGGTTCTAAGTATTCGGCGAAAGTGAGATTGAACCTTGCTGAGAGCTTTTTTAATATAAAGGATTATATAAATGCGGGTAAGGAATATGGTGATCTTGCCAGACGAGTCAATAGTAGCAAGATGAAGAAGAGTTTACTTAAGTCTTCTATAGAGTCCTATTCTCTTGCTTTAAAGGCGACACTCGATCTCAGTCGCCTTGAAATTACGGAGGCCCGAGAAGGACTTAGAGAATCAGGGATTAGTTTTCTTAAGCGATTCAAGAAAGACAATTCAACGCCGAGTATAATCCTCAACCTGGGGCAGACCTATTATGATGAAAGGTCTTTTGATAAAGCCCAAAAAACATTTAGGGCATTCATTCGCCTTTTCCCAAATAATTCTTCATTGTCTCTTGTTGTAAATCTATTGATCGATACCTATCGTCAGCAAGAAGACATTGATGGTCTCATTAAACAGGTGAAAGGCCTCATTAAAAACAAATCGATTCGAATCGCTAGCGTCAGAAATACCTTACAACAAATTCTTCAACAAGCCGAGATTCGCAAGGTTCAGGACGATAATGATGATCCCACCGAATACGGTAAAAACCTTCTGAAGCTGGCACAAAAATATAAGGGAAGTGAAGTCGGGGATAAAGCTCTCTTTGAAGCCTTTCAAACATTTAAGGCAAAAAAAGATCAAAGAGCTTTTGCTGTGGGAGAGAAGCTCCTAGCAAATCACTCTAAATCAAAGTATGCCAAAGAGGTAGTAACGCAGCTGGGTCAGTTGTCTCTGCTCAATGCTGACTTGCGCAGAGCTTCGCTCTATTTTGAAGTCTTCTACAATAAATACCCCAACGACAGACAAGCAAAAGAACTTTTGCTAACAGCCGCTCAGTTTAGAAAATCCTTAGGTGACTATCGTTTCGCAGCCACAAATTTTAAACGCCTGGGGCGGAATAATGAAGTAGCTGAGTCCCATTATCTTGCACAAGATTGGTCGAGTCTCTTGCGGAGTGCCACTAATGTAGGTGGTCTCAAGAGTGTCTACTGGCGTGGTCTTGCCGCCTATCGCTTGCAAAAGACCAGGGAGGCCCTGCCACTTCTCAAGAAGGTTAGTCAAAGTAGTTCGAAATCAGTTGAAGAAAAAACCATGATTGCCCATTCACTCTACATAGTTTCACTTGGTACCCTTCGCGAATTTGATGCGGTTCAAATCAGAAGGGGAAATGAGGCTGCAGCTGTAAATAGAAAGGCGCAACTTCTACAAGAACTGACCCAAACTTTTCAAAAGGTGATCGGTCTTGGCGACGGAACATGGACCGTTGCTTCTTTTTATAGCTTGGGACAAACTTACCTTAATTTCGCAGAGTTCATTGCTAATTCTCCCATTCCCAAAGGATTTCCGAAGAAACAAGTGGCCCTTTACAAGAGAGAGTTAAAAAAGCAATCGAGCCAGTATGCCGAAGCGGCGGCTGGATACTTTACCCAGTGTATCGAGGTGAGCAGAAAGTATAATATTTTTACGGCCTTTACCAAGGGTTGTCTTTCGGGTGGAAAGAAGAAAGTAACCGAGATAGAAGCCCTTGGATCTCCGGCGAAGGCTGGTGACCTAGCCATCGCTGAAGCCTCTCGCTTGCGCCGATCTTTACTGGATAAGCCAAGGGATATCGGAACCCTAATCGAGCTGAGTCGAGTACACGTTGAAGCTAAGGACTATCAAATGGGTCTTGCCATCCTTGATCGAGCTCTAGAAATAGCACCAGATGATGCAAAATTGATGGCCCTAAAGGGGGTCATTTATCTTTATTTAAATAAATTTTCAGATTCGCATCATTTTTTTCAAGCTTCATTGAAGAAGTCGTCAAAAAGTTCTACAGCACTTTGGGGAATGGCTGCCCTGTACCAGCAGTTTGGCCAATTGAAGAAGGCGAAACAGTATGTTTCAAAAGCGAAAAAGGTTTCGAAAAAATTAGAAATTTCACATCCTTATATTAATTCTCTCAAATAGATTCGGTGTTGCCCTGCTTGACTGTCGATAATTATTTCGACACTCCCAAACGACAAAAAAAAGTGACTACTCCCCCTACAGTTTCAGGACTTTAGTCCGATAGGAATATCCTAGGGGTGGACATTGAAAACTTTGGTTGAGGGGTTTGCTTTGCGCGTACTCATGTACCACGAAAGCTACCTGATTTTTGACAAATTAATCGATAAGACGCATGTGCGAGTTGGACACGAAGCACATTGCGATATCTATATCCCAAAAAGATCGGACCTTGAGGATGCGAACTATGATTTCGTTTTCCGGGACAATCAATGGTTCGTTGAATTTGTGAAAAACCACCAGAAACAATCAGAAAAATTCGTAAATTTCGATATCACTTACGGAGATATTGAAATCCAAGTACGAATTCCTGACAAATTGGTTAATACAGATGTTACACCCACCAATGATTTAGAGATCCATAGCAATGATACTATGGTTGGATTAGAGCAGCCCCATGTAGAGGGTCTTGGCGTTCCTAAGCCATCCTCTCCGGAGCCGGCACGATCTCGGCCGAGCATGTATTCAGATTACGATTCAAATACGTCTCGAATGAGACTTAAGGATTTTGCCTCGAAGACAATTAATTGTTCGGGACTTTCAGTTCTTGATTTGGACAGCATCAAGAAGTTGAACTCTCCTCACGGTAAAGTTGTCGAGGCCACAGTTCTTTGGAAAGATACACTTATTAGCAACCAACTCTTTTATCCTGGAGATACCGTAACACTTCGACCGAGTAAGGACGGTGGTTACGGAGTTGATGTTGATGTACTTCCTAAGAAAATTAATATTGCTTACTTTGATGGAGAATCTCTCCAGTGTAAGATTCCTGCGACCTGGAAGTCTTTTGTAGAGAAGGATTCGGTGGATGTATCGATGGACGACCTTCTTCTGACTAAAAAGGCGCGGAAGGACGGTCCTAACGCTGCTTTCTTACTGAGATCTGATGAAATTCTAAGAATTGGCCTCGAGGGTGACCTAATGGTACATCTTCGATGGGTTCCAGCACCTCCTAAACTATTTAAAGGAAGGATGGCGGGGCAGGATATTCGATTCCAAGAAATTTCACTTTCGTCTTTAATGTTTCACTGTTTTCTTGTTCTTGTTGCCCTATTGGCAGCGCCAACGGCAGAAGAGAAAAAGAAAGACGAACCAGTTCGATATGCAACCATAAAAATCGAAGAAGTAAAGCCGAAGCCAACCCCAGAACCAACTCCTGCGCCGACACCAGTTGCTAAGAAAGAGCCACCTAAACCTAAACCGGTGGCAAAAAAGAAACCGAAGAAGCCTAAGAAGAAAATTGCTAAGAAAAAGCCGATTAAGAAGCTTAAATACAACAAGAAGTTGAAAAAAGTCGCAAAAGCTAAACCCAATAAAAAAGTTAAAGCACCGCGTCCTGCAATGGACAACGTGGGTGTCTTAGCTGCGCTTGGGGCCATTTCGAAGAGTAGCAGAAGTTTGGCAATGAACAAGCCCATAGCTGTTAACATTAATAAAAATGCCGGTGGGGCCAAGGGAAATCTGACAACGAAATCTGTAATCGGAGCCCTAAAGTCTAAATCAGGAAAATTAGTTGCAGGCGGAATGCAGTCCGTTGGAAAACCCGGAAAAGGCTTTGGTTCTGGAACTGGATACGGTGTTCAAGGAATCAAAGGTACGGCTGGTCAACGGGGAGTAACTGGTACTGTTGTTGGGGTTCCTGAGTTAATGGAACTTAACGAAAGAGAAGAAGGTCTTTCTCGAAAAATCGTAATGGATATCGTTAAAAAGCACTTAAGTAAGATACAGCGGTGCTATGAATTGTCGCTTATGAAACAGCCCAACTTAGCTGGAAGAGTTGAATACGAGTGGCTGATAACCGCCTCTGGTAAAGTTCAAAGCGTAAAAGTAAAAAAATCAAATGTTGGTAAGGGAGATGCTCTTAATGGATGTGTCTTCTCAGTATTTAAGAAAATGAAGTTTCCTAAAGCTAAAAATGGAGAATCCACATTGCCTTCAATTGGATTCCCATTTGGACGTCTCTAGGATGAATTTATAGGTTTAAACAAAGGGTGACAAGATGATTGAAATGTTAGGAGAAAAGTTTGCAGAAGGTGGGATGTGGATGTGGCCACTAGTGGCGTGTTCATTTCTTGGCTTGGCAATCGCCATTGAGCGGTTTTTCGTTTTGGCAGCTGCGACTCGAGTGAGTAAAGGGCAGCTAATGACGAGTCTCAATGGATTTATCGTAAAAGGACAGATTTCGCAGGCATTGTCCCTCGTTTCTAACGTCAAGACTCCAATGACTAATATTATTCACTCAGGACTAAACGCCGTCGTAAACGGTGGTGATGCTAGTGATGTGCAGACTTCGATGGATGCTGTCGCACTTAGAGAAATTCCAAGTCTCGAGAAGAGAATTGGATTTCTTTCGACGCTAGCAAATATTGCTACACTTCTGGGGCTTCTCGGTACGGTCGCTGGTCTCATCGGAGCTTTCGACGGTATTGCCACCGTTTCTGCTTCTGAAAAGAGTGCCTATTTAACATCACAAATCGCTATTGCTATGAACACAACCGCTGGTGGGTTAATCGTCGCGATTCCTTTGTTGGGTGCCTATGGTTACCTCAGTGCTAAGGCTCAGGCCATTAGTGATGACGTATCAGAGGTGTCTGTTGCGACTTTAAACTTTATTATTGCTAATCAACACAAGATTAAAGGGATGAAGAAAGTTGGCTAGAAAGAACGCGACTGAGGATCTTGACCTCACACCATTCATAGGTTTATTTGCGATGCTAGTGATCTTGCTTATTGTCACCGCGGCATGGAATCACTTGGAATCTTTTAAGACCAAAACGGATAGTGTTACGGCTGCAGAATCAACTCCTCCCGAAGACGAGAAAAAGAAGCAGATTAAACTGTCGGTTCTTATTCAGCCAAAAGAAATCAACTTGAAGCTCGATGAAGATGGCCAGATTTACCCATTCATCGTTAAAGATTTTGATAGAGAAGAAATTAAAGAGCGGTTATCTCTTTGGAAGCAGCGTTATCCAAAGAAAAAGGATGTCGTTTTAATCACAGATAACAGTGTGGACTACGGTCAGATGATCGAAATGATGGACCTTCTCGTTGCGGGTGGGTTTCCGGATGTAGGAGTGAGTACACAATAATGGCTATTAACTTTAGACCTATAAAAAGTAAAATAGAAGCTCCAGGCAATCATATTAAACCAAAGTATGATTTAGAGGGACTTCGTGCCAGAAGGGAAGCACAAAAGGCTGCCAAGAGTACTCCTCCTTTACCTTTGACATCAATGATCGATATGCTTTCGATGTTAGTCATTTTCTTAATTATGAATTTTTCTGAACAAGGGGACGTGTTCTTTAATCAAAAGGACGAAGTCAAATTGCCACGGGCTGAAAACGCGGTCCCTCTCGAGGGCCTGCCTTTGATTTCGGTACTCGAGGACCGCGTATTATTAGAAATGCCTGATACGGTTATAGGTAAAAAAGTTTCTATCGAAGACAACGACCTAGAAACTCTATTGAGAGTCAGAAGAGTGCTCCGCTATGTTAAGCAAAAGCATGACGCTGAAAATCCAGGTAAAGAATTTAGAGGTGCTGTCAATATCCAGGCGGATACGGGTGTTGAGAGTAAGAAGATAAAAATGGTAATGAATGCGCTCATTACTGAACAATGGTTAGAGATTAACTTTGCTGTAAGAAAGTTTTCAGGGAAGTCACAGAAAACGGCAATGAGAAATTAGATGAAACTAAAGATACTATTAATTTGCTTATTATTTCCAATTTGTGCTCTAGGTGAAGAGGATGTTCTACCTATTGCACCGGAGTCAATGGGCGAATTTGAAGGTAAAGAAATTAAAGTGTTTGCGCCCAATCCTCGCTTAGTTGTGTCCACCCAGACTCAATCAAAGAAGGCTCTGTCCAAGTCTCCTTTAATTAAGCGAAGGGTTGGGAAGCAATCACAATTAAAAAAGAATTCAAAGAGAGGGCTAGTCAAACAGTCTAACTCTAGGAATATAAGGGGTAAGGTAGTAAAGCGAAGACAGCCTAGTTCAACAGGAGCTAGGAGTCTTCAAAGAGCAGACCGTAAACGGAAAGTAAAAGGAAAAGTCTCAAAAAGTAGGAAGCGGCCTTCAGGTCGAGTACCAGCTTCAGTGGCGGAAAAGCGGGTATTGCGATCTAAAAACCGTATGTAAGTTGTCCGGGGGAGGACATATGAATATGTCATTGAGACATAATAGAAAGACTTTTATAAATACGATTCTGCTATTAATCGTAACGATCGGACTGGGTCAAGCCTGTTCGAAAGTTAATCTCAATCGTATCGACTCGACCCAAGTATTTTCTTCTAAGGGTTCGTTCTGCGTGTCGGTTGATGACTTTACTCGATATAATAAGATTCTTTTTGTCATCGATAAATCTGGCAGTAATGGTAATAATGACCCGAACGATGTTAGACGTGGTGACAATATTCAACGCTTTCTCGATCAGTTTCGCGCCGATCAATACTATCGCTGGGGACTCATTTCTTTTAATGGTGACGAAGCGAATTCTTACATTATTGACCCCGTTTCTGGTTCTCCGGCGTTTGGGGATTCTAATCAGATGCAAACGGCAATTAACACCTATCGAAACGATCCAGATAATGGACAGACGCCCTATTTAACGGCATTGGGGATTGCCAAGCAGACTATCGAAGCTGACATGATCACTAATCCTCAAGAAGATTCCGTATACAATATTTTCTTCATGTCTGATGGGAGACCTACAGATGGTCCGACGGATTACGTGCAAAACAGTCCTACAGATCCCTATGTGCGGGCTGTTAGAGATATCATTGCGATAGCGCCTAATCGGATTTTCTTAAGCACCGCTTTTTACACTCCGGGCGCTGCAGATACTGTAATCGAAGCACTAGGGCTTCGCTATCTGGCAGAAGCTGGTGGTGGTTCTTTTACGAACATGGAAAATAATGACACCATCGATTTCGATGAAGTTCGAGTGGGTATTCGCAAAAAAGCCATGGTTATTAAACGAATGGGAATCGTCAATCTAAATTCTGGCTTCTGTTTGGACGGAACGGTTGGCGTCGACTCAGATGCCGACGGACTTTGTGATAAAGATGAAATTTGGATAAATGAGAATTACCAAAATGCACTCGAAGGGCAGCAATTAGATCCAAGAAATAGAAATTCTATTCATGCAGCTTATAGCGATAAGTTTGTTTACAAGTTTCAACTTCTTCCCACGGGTGATCGACTGGGTAATTGTACTTTTGGAGTTGATGATGAAGACTTCGACTTAGTGAACCCTTGTGAAGAGATGATGCTCAATGATAATAATGCCAATGGGCCGACGCCACAGTGGACCGAAGAAATGAGAAATGCATCCGGTGGTACAGCTGATAAAACGAACCCCGATTCTGACGGTGACGGATTTCTCGATGGATTAGAGTTTTTCCAATTCGGAATTAGAGCTTCAGCGGTCAACTATCTCAATATTTTGGAGCGCTTTTCTGGAGGAATAACTGGTGAAGATCTTATGACTGAGCACAGACATCCGCGATTTCCTGAACGCTTTGATGCTAATAGCTATGATGCTTCCTTACTCTATGCCGGTGTTAATATGGAAGGAGAAAACTGCTACAACTTTAACCAGAGTCAGTTAGCACTTTATCCAACTTTAGATGTTCCTGATACTTCGACGCCAATCGAACGATTGAGACACGGCGCTGGAGAGAATGTTGTATTAATGTACTATATTGCGGTTCCAGAGGATGATCCCAACTCGAAGGGTTACCTCTTTCACTCTTACCAAAAGGTACCTTACACCGAGAAGAGTGGAATTCTTGGATTGAAGTATGATCAGTACGAGATGTATAAAATTCCGAATATTCCGGCGATTAATTGATGATTTAGACTAGCCATAGCTCAGCTCATCCCATAAAGTAGAGCTATGGCAAAAGAAGTCATCGAAGACATTCGCAAGTACTACGAAAGCGAAAATGAAATCGATCGCTGGCAAAGCCAGCAGCTCGAGTTTGAAATGACTCGACGGTTTTTTGATCGCAACCTAAAGCCAGGGTCATCGATATTAGAGCTTGGAGCGGGCGCGGGTTTTTATACAACCTATCTCGCTCAGCAGGGGCACCAAGTCACAGCCATTGAGTTGTCAGATAAACTCTCGCAAACTTCTGTTGAAGTATCTGAAAAAGCAGGTCTCACTGAAAAAATCGAGCATATTGTTGGTGATGCCAGAGAAGTCACTTCTCTGGTCAGTTCCCAGTTTGATGCAATTCTTGTAATGGGCCCTTTCTATCACCTGCAAAACAGTAAAGAGCGCAGTCAGCTTTTAGGGGATTGCAAGGGATTGTTAAAACCGGGCGGTCAAATCTACTCGAGCTTTCTTACGCGAATAGGTTTAGTTTCTTATATGCTCTTCAAGTATCCCAACTGGATTGTGAATAATCACAAGGATGCTGTATCAGTTTGGCAAAAGGGTCGCAATTACAGCCATCCTAAGGATGGAAGTTTCAGGGGCTATTTCTTTAGCCTCGAACAGATCATTTCAATCCACGATGAGAACGATTTAATCTTAGATATCCTGTTCTCTCAAGACCCGGGGATCGGTGGAAATGACAAACTTTTCAACGAACTGGACGAAAGCACGAAAAGTGCTTGGATTGAATACCTTTTTGAAACAGCAAGTGATCCGCTGGTTCTCGGCTCGGGTCGCTCAATCCTTGTAAAGTCGCATATTTAACAGTGACTTCAAAGAGAACGTTCTATTTCGAAACTCTTTTTTAACATAATCGTATAAGACCTTCGCACTGTAAAAATATCGACAGCTGTAAGCTATTTAGTGAGTTGTCGAGTTGGTAGGCAGTTTGCACTTACTATTTATGATTCTTTTTGAATCAGGTTGTCTTGGGGGTCCATTGTGTACAAAATTGAATCTTTGATTACTAAAATCATAGCGTTTTCAATACTCACAATCTCTATTAATGTAAGCGCACAAACCTATCAAGTTATTCCAAACTCGTGTCTCGAGGACATTGACACTCCATTGAGTGAGGAAATTCAGAAAGCTCGTTCAATTTGGATGGCTCTAACTGGTACAACTGTACCTATGTGTGATGACCGTCTTAAGCGAATGGAGATCTATATAAAGAAGGGAGACTTCAGTAAAGCAGTAGATGTAGCTCTTAAAGATCCTCTTCATTATAATATTCGAGTTCGAGATATGGCGGCTCGAATCTGTTCTAGGGACGTTACTTTCCGTACTGAAGTTAATGACTGTATTGCCACTATTGTTGGGATTGCCCGAGACGGCCTAGACGTCGCTGATGTTGTAACTGGTAATTTTTTCTATCGTATTGATTTAGACAAATTAAGTCCAACTAAGAGACCCTCGGTGAATCGCAATAGTTTGGTCAACGATATCTTAAGAAGTAATCGCCATTATGAGCAAATCAATGATCATCAGCTTTCTATGTACCACGTATTGAAAAAAGAAGACGGGCAGCAGATTATCGATCTTCTTGATCAGAGCCGCGCCAGACCGGCTATTGATCCTGCAGGTGTGATTACTTCGAGAGCCTTTATGGAAGCCCATGCTACGGCCGGTACTAACCGCAGAATGGTGCAAATGTCTTTTGAACAGTTCTTATGTAAGCCAATTACTGACTGGGCTGACAATACTGTCAGTGACCGATTTGTCGGTCGAGATGTTGATCGCAAACCCGGTAATGATCCACAAAAGTATCACATTACATGTAAAGGGTGCCACGCTCCGATGGATTCTATGCGCGGCGCTTTTGCTCGAGTCGATTTTAATAACAATTTTTATAGATATAGTCTGACATCGATTCAAGACAAAATGAATCGCAACGGCGATACAAATCCTGATCTCTTCTTTGTAGTGAGCGACGACAGTTATGACAGTCAGGCTATTTATGGAGCCAATTCTTCTCAATTTGGTTGGAGAGGATATACAAAGGGCTCTGGAATGAGTGACCTAGCGCAAATGATTGCGGAGAGTCGAGCCTATAATTCTTGTTGGGCCAAACATGCTTTTCAATCGGCCTGTGGACGCGCTCCTCAGACCGATGAAGAAATGGCTGTGGTTAATAGCTTGGGAGCGAGTTTTGACGGTCTTAACCAGAGACCATTGAGTTACCTCTATAAAAAACTGGCTCTCAACAGAATTTGCCTAGGAGTTGACCTATGAGATCACTCAAACTTCTAACTCTAGTAATTACTCTTGGATTTACAGTAGCTTGTTCTGAACAGAAGGTTAAAGACTCTGTTGGAAGCCAATCAACAGCGACAAGTGCTTATAAAACAGATCGAATTTTGCACGGTGAGCAAGTTGCCAATAACCTTGTAAACTCGCTCGGATTGAAGAACTCCGGTCAAATTGACAATATGTATGATCGTGCTGAGAGTGCCAGGCTCCTCCTTTCTGAATCTGGAAACTACGACACGATTACTGGTGGTTATCTTAATGTGATGACTGAGCTATCTGAAGCGGCCTGTGAACACTTGGTATTCGACCTTGAAAGAGGACGTCTGCAAATTGTAGATGGTGAAGTCGAAGATAATCGGCACTATTTTCGTGGAATTTGGTTGGAAGATGCGGCTCCTGGTGGTGCTGACGCTTCTCGGGTCAACGCGGACTATGAGTATACGACTTCAAACTATTCTGCAGCTTATTCACCAAAGATTCGGTATCAGAGAGCTGTTAAGAGATTAGCTCGAACACTTTGGG
>JAUHWN010000025.1 GCA_030424665.1 Bdellovibrionia bacterium
GCGAGTGTATCTGCAGGGTGGTACTACAGAGAGTTTTCTTTTGGTGGTTTTGCAGAGCTCTCTCTGGCGGCTTCTTACAAGAGAACCGGTGTCACAGTAGATGATATTGATACTGGAAGGTATCGAATCGTTGCCTTTGGGCCTGAGTTTCAATGGTATGGAGATGATTGGCAGGTTAATCTTTTTGGTCGATGGGTTGTCGACTCTACGGAATCTGCCAATCTTGATTTTATAGGTGACTTAATGGGCCAAGGTTCTGGCCAGGGACATGTTGGTTTGTCCATCAGTTTAGCAATCTAATACGACTTGTTTTTTAACGTGGGGAGTGTTCTTATGAAAGAACTAAACAAATATTATTTAATTTTAACTTGTTTGTTTTTGATGGCCTGTGAGGCTCAACATTTAGATAAAGATAATGATAGTCCTTACAATCCTGAACAGGTTCATTTAACGAGAACCTTTCAGAGGCAAATTACCTATGATTGTGATGGTTTTCTTGTGAGTGACGATATCGTTACTGTTAACTCGCCAACGAAAAGGGTGTCAATTCAGCCAGATCGCAGGTCTAACTTTTTGTACGCTAATTATTTCAATTATACGACAATGGATTCGAAGCACGGAGATACTAATTATCATTTTTATATAGATCTTTCGCCGAGTCTTTTTAATCTTCATGTGGAGAGGGGACTCAATGAAATAGAGTACGAGTTTTTCTATTGTGATGAAACTTACGTCGATCACAATGGAAGTCGTCATTGTACTCACTCGCCCTATGTTGGAGAGAGAGGGACCTTGTATGTTAATGTGACTTACAGTGAGTATATGGAATCGGATGTTCGTCACAGGCACCCTGTGACGGGGGAATGTATTGATTAAAAGAACAGGCTTTTAAGGTACAGTGAAATCCGAGGAATAAGACTCATTAAAGAGTTCATTACTAAAAAGCCAATACCAACGAAAATTAAACCGAGTAGCATTTTATAATTTTTCAAAATCCATGAGCGTCTCGCTTTTAGGCGCTCTTTTTTTTGTTCTCGAATTTGGCTCGAAATTCGATCTGTGATTCCTTGTCTTAATTCAAAGTTGAGTCCGTCGTACATGTCTTCGAATTGGATGGCGACGCGAAATTTTTTTCTTTTTCCCCAGCGAGGATTCCACTCTTCAAATCGTTCAGTTCGCACAACTTTCGCATAGGTGGCGATTTCTCCGAGCGCTGGTCCTTTGAATTGAACCATTACAAGTTCGTCTTTTTTTAAGAGTTCTGAACGGTCAATAGTGAACAACATGCCAGTTTCAGAAACATTGACGATGTCGGAGTGGTAGGAGCGTTTTCTAAGGCGTTTTTTTGCAAATCTAATAACCCTGTTGTCTTCCGGCCGGATCACGTAGCGAACCGAACGAGGAATAAATTCGGATAATTTTTTTGCAGAAGAATCTCCCATAAGTATTTATCGGATTTTTCGGACTCTTTCCCAACTAAAAACTAGAGAAGTCCTTCGGACCTTGGTCGGGGAGAATGACTTCATTGAGGAGAGTCCTATCTCTAATCGATCCAATGGGATAGCAGTGGGTGAAATCCTCTACATAGTGAGGCGATGTAAATAAAAAGCCATATTCTTCTCCGCCTTTGAGAAGAACTTCTGTAAGAGGCAAGCCCAAATCCTTTGCGATTCTTAGATGGCTCAAGTTTGTAAATGAAACAATTTTTTCAAAATCAACAGTGCTAGAAACTTTTGATTTTTGGCCGATTCGCGTGAGCTCTTCAATGAGTCCATCGGTCACATCTGTTAAAGCGTTAACAGGATACCTATTTTTGAAACTTTCAAAGGAAGAGATTGGTAGTAGGGGTCTGAAGAAATCTTTAATTTCTAAGCCCCTTGGTAGGTCTATCGAGTTTTCTAAGTGATGAAGACTTAAAAACGGAAGAGCCAACTCTCCACAAAAATAAATGGTGTCGCCCTCTTTAGCTGTCGACTGTAATATCGGTAATTCAGTTCCACCGAGCGCGGTGACGCTAAGAAAAAGTCGGCTGCCATTTTCGTTAGTATCTCCACCGACTAATTTACAATTATAATCTATACAGCACTGGCGAACTCCGGTGGTGATTTTCTTAAGCTCCTCAAGATCTTGTTTTTTCGTATGAGAAATCCCTAGCAAAATGTGCTCGGGTTTTCCATCCATGGCATAGAGGTCAGAAATAGAGCGAAGACAAGCTTTGTAGCCTATGTCTTCGTAGCTCCAATAACTTCTTCTAAAATGAAGGTCTTCTACAAATAAATCTTTTGCACTCAAAGAAATGGGGTGGTTAGAGTTAGGGTAGTAGGCGGCATCATCTCTAATGTCTATGCTCGAGTCATTTTGCGATTCGTGAAGCCACTCGTGAAACCGAGATTCGATAGAGCTCATCACTCAGACTCTTTATAATTTGCTTTTATATTTTGAATGCGCTCATAGAGGCTTTTATCGACAATTCCATGTTTTCTTAGGAGTTCGTTAGATTTTAAAAGTCTCTCTACCAGGCCCTGAGTGAGAGCAACTAACCACTTTGGTGCCCCCTTGATCTGATCCTTAATAGCTTTAGCGGAGATCTCAATACACTCAACTTCTGTGAGGGCTTCGGCACTGGCTTGGTGGGGGCGATCCCCAAAGAGGGCAATTTCTCCCAGATATTCGCCCGAATTCACTATCCCGAGACTGAGCTTCTGGCCGTCGCTGGTTTCTTTAAAAACATGTATTTGCCCCTTGTTGACGATAAAAAGTGATAGGCCTGGACTTTTATCGCGGATGATAATATCACCGGGTTTGAAGTAAACGGTTTTTGAATGCGAGGTGTCTGCCACGAATGCCTCCTAGTCAGTTTATCTTAGAAAAGAAATTCTTCGTGGAACAGAAGATTTTTTAAATCTTCACCTTTATGGAGGTCCGATGAGTGCAAATGAATACAGTTTGATTGGATTATCTGAAAACCCTTTCAAGAGCTTCGACACTTGGTTCAAAAAGGCCAAGGACTCAGGAATCGACCCGACGCCAATGACTCTGGCTTCTGTGAATAGTAACTCTTACCCCGAAACTCGAATTGTGCTTCTTAAAGATTACAATGAAGAAGTATTTAAATTTTATACGAATTACGAGAGCGCAAAAGGCAAACAACTTGACGCCCATCCGAAGGCGTCACTCGTTTTTCATTGGACTTCGCCTGAACATAGACAAGTGAGAATTATTGGTGATGTTAAGCGAACGACAAAGGAAGATTCTCAAATGTATTTCTCTTCGCGAATTCGCGGAAGTCGAATTTCTGCAATTGCGTCTCCGCAAAGTCATAGAGTTGATTCGCGTGCTCAATTAGAGGAACTTCATCAAAAGGTAGATAGAGAGTATCCTGGCGAAGATATACAATGTCCTGACTACTGGGGTGGTTATCAACTTGCTCCCATTAGATTTGAATTTTGGCAGGAGCGGGAATTTCGATTTCATGACCGCTTTGAGTATCGATTAGAAAATAACACATGGAAAATACAAAGACTGGCTCCCTAGGAGGCAGTTAGTATCTTCTAGTATTAGCGCTGGTGTTTAGCCAGGAGGCCAGGTCATTTGTCGACCGCCAAGAATGTGAAAGTGAAGATGGTAAACACTTTGGCCGCCATGTTGGTTGGTGTTTGCTACCAGTCGAAATCCCTCGTCGGAGAGGCCCTGGTCCTTAGCAATTTCAGAAGCCTTTAGCATAAGGTGCCCAAGAATATCTTTATCAGAATCTTCAACTGTGGCCATCGATTCAATTGGTTTCTTCGGAATTAAAAGGATGTGGCAAGGTGCTTGCGGAGCGATATCCTTAAAAGCTAGGCAGAGATCGTCTTCGAAGACGATCTCTGCTGGTATTTCTTTATTAATTATTTTATCGAAAATTGTGGCCATTTTATTTTGCGAGATCAGACGCAGAAGGAGGTGTTGATCTATAGCTATTGCCACCACTGTTTCCAGTGATAGGTGCTGGCGATTGATTTTCTGCAAGTGCGAGATCACGCTCTTTATCGCTCTTCTTTTTAGTGAGTTCTTTAAATTTATAGCGAAGTTTAACTTGGTCGACTCTATTTGTTTTTGGGTCGTCCATGCTTTTTTCAACTCTCGCAATTTCATTGGAAAGACTGCGGATTTCAGATTTAAGGCCGTAGATTTTCTTTCCTATTTTATATTGAGCTAAAAATCCTCTTTCGAGGCCCTTAGGGCAGACACGTCCATAGCTGCGGCCGCTTTCACCCATTCTTCGTCCGTTATCAGGTGTGCAGTATGCTTTTAGACCTGTTTCTCTTCCTTGATTGTAGAGATTGCGGTCGGGCTTGATGCCGTATTCAGAACAGGCTTTAACGTGATTGTAGAAACGATCGGTTTTTTCACCCTTTTCGCCATCTCTTCGACCAATGTCTTGCCAGTCAGCAACTTTACACTCTTCTTCAGAAAGTGAAGCGCAGCCGCTTAACCCCATAACCAATAGGCCTAACAAGAGTAATTTAACATTAAAAACACGCGATTTCATAATATCCCCCATTTAGTGACCTTAAGATTCTTACTCAGTAAGAGAGTCATGTCCAAGAAATTTAAGAGTAAATTTGGAGCGTTTCGTAATACTTGGAACACTCCAATGTACACAGGGAATTGCTTGAGAGATTAATGAAAGGCTATTTCGCAATTCACTAAAAATCTGGGGTCCTCAAGGTGGGCATAGTGGGAACAGTTCCTGATTTGGAGCAGCTGGGCGTGATGGAAATTGACTTTCCCGAAGTATTCCAATTCATCAGTTTCGCAAAGCTGATCTCTTTCACCTTTGATGATCCAAGTGGGGATGTCTAAGCTCGACTTAAAAATAGTTGATAAGCCAAGTGAGCAGTAGTCTTTCATAATATGGCGCCAATTAAATTGGTCCAAAGCTAAATTTTGTGATTGGTGAAGATAAAAGTGCCAAAGTGTCTTAGTCGTTTGTTTTTCAAAAAAGAGTCTTGATGCCTGGTTCGAAAAATAGATGCTCTCTAGAGCCGTTTCTATTGGTGAGTCGAACGAAGACTCAGAAAGCTCCTTTAATTCTGATAGTCGTATTGCATCAGCTGACTTATGGACGGACCAATCTGCAATACTTAGTTCAATCATTCGTTGATTGAAGGTATTGATATCTAGAATTGGTGAAATCAAAGTGAGCTGTCGAATATGTTTCTGATATTTTTGTGCAAGGTAACAAATTGGAAGTGCCGAAAACGAGTGCGCAATCAGGTGGACCTTTTGTCCCTTATCGATAAATGACTTAATGTAGTTTTCTGCTGAATGGTACCAACTCATAAAGGGGCTATTAAGATTGAGTTTGTCTCCGTTAGGGCGAAGCCTTGAAGGCTCGCTCCAGCAGTGGAGGAATCGGCCTTGTTTTTTAAGGTAGGGAAAAACAATCTGTTGTTCAGGAACTGAATTGATGCCTGGGCCGCCGTGGAAAAATAATTTCTCTGCTGTCTGCATATGTAGTACTCCCAAATAACCTTTTTACTCCCTTACACTCCTATATTGAAAACTCTGTACCCACTTGAACATATCTAAGTTATTGAAATTATTAGGGTAGATCCTGGCTAACAATTTTTGCCGCGAGCATTGATTGACAGGTGAATAGAGAGTGGTCAGTCTCGAATGCGGGGGATTTTCCTATGGAACAGGTCTTTGAGTTGGCTAAAAATTTAATAAATATTGAGAGTATCTCTGGAAACGAGCGGGCTTGTGCTGAATTTCTAAAGAGCTATTTAGAGGGGAAAGGTTGGAATTGCGAATTTCAATGGGTGACCCAGGATCGCCCCAACCTTTTCGCCTGGCGTGGAAGCAATAAGAAGCCAAGACTTTTGCTAAATAGCCACATAGATACGGTTCCCCCCTTCTATCCCCACAGCGAAGATGAAAACTATATTTATGGCAGGGGGGCCTGCGATACAAAAGCCCTTATTGCCGCCCAGGTTTTTGCTGCGGAAAGTATATTAGAAGACGGACTTGATGATATTGGTTTACTCTATGTTGTCGGTGAAGAAGTTGATCATGTCGGCATAAAAAAATCTAATGAACTCAAGCTCAACCCGGAGTTCTTAATCGTTGCGGAGCCAACAGATTTAAAATTAGCGTCTAGGCAAAAAGGATACTACAGGTTTATTTTGCGAGCTCCAGGAGTGGCTTGTCATTCTGGTTACCCCGAAGCTGGTAGCTCTGCCATTCATAAGATGTTACCGAGTTTGAATAGATTGACGGCGGAAGAGTGGCCCGACTCAGAGGTCATCGGCAAGACGACTTTAAATATCGGACGTCTCAAGGGTGGCATTGCGGGGAATATTTTAGCCGACTTTTGCGAAGCAGAGGTGGTAATGAGAGTTGCAGACCAGTTAGATTTTGTAAAAAATCGTGTTTCGGAACTAGTCGACGATGGGATTGACCTCGAAGTTCTTTCTATGAGCGAGCCGATGGCTCTTGGTGTTGTCGATGGAGTCGAATCGAAGGTTGTTTCGTTTCACACAGACATACCCTATTTTGATTTTCAAGGAACCGCTTTTTTAATTGGCGCAGGATCAATTTTGGATGCTCATACGGCTGACGAAAAAATTCGAAAAGATGAAGTTGGTAAAATGATTCAAACCTATAAGAATTTGATTAAGCAACTTTTGCAATAGCATGATATTAACGGATATTAGTTTTGATTTAGTACTAAGGATGAACCGTAATCTCGACAAATAAGTTGCCAAGATCTGGGACTGTAAACGGAATAATTAGTGTCGGTCCTTTGTGCAATGAAGAAATTTGATAATCTCCCGTGATTACTGTTGGAAGAGCCATTTGGAACTTCCATCCCTTATCATTGAGCTTTGCTCGAGCCGTTCCGTAGATCATATTTGAAAGCTCACCCACTCCTTCTAGAGCCATATCATTTAAGTCTGTAAGATTAGAGCCAACCACTTTAGAAACAATTGCTAAAAGGGTCGATTTTTCAAAACTGATTGTCACTGTTCCACTTGCGTGGTCCGAGGCCATACCGATCATCCCAGTGACGTCACCTTGACATTCAAATTGATCTCTAATTGCAATCTCACCTTGTAATGGATTCAACTCGGCCATCATTCGAAGAGTCTCGTTGACTCCCTCGATAAAAGCCTTTTGGAAGTCTGGATTTTGTAGCGTCGACATATTATCTTGTTCCAACCTAAACTCCTGGTGAGACTTAAATTTTGCCATTTTTTAAGAGATAGTCACGAAAAATAGTCTTAAATTACAGTGAAGATTTGCGGGCATCACTAGACCCCGTTTCTGTGTGATACGGTCCAGTTCAACGTCGTCTAGATCTAGGTAGAATTTTCCGCTGGGCATTGGTAATGATTCTTGTTGCACGTCGAAAATCAGGTCTAATAGGCCGATTTCAAGACGTCCAAATAGCTATACACTAGTGTTGATAAGGGTTCGACTTTTAGCATCGTAGTAAGGAACAAGTGATGTTTGGTGTTAGCTTTTCAAAACTTAAAATAGGTGGTTCCGTAATTCACCTATTGTTTTTTTCGTTATTAATTTTTGGCTTATGGTCTATGTATAGCCAATTTAATCAATCGTTGAATGCTGCATTAAAACCAGAATTTCAAACTGTATTTAATCGTTTAGCACCCCTAGAAATGGCCATCGATGCGGGGGAAAGTGATCAAGTTAACCCGGTTCTTAAGGAGCTAACTCAAAACGGTTTTATTCGATCAATTGAGATTACCAATAAAAATGGAGACTACTTTTCGGCCAATGAAAACGCTGATAACGCCTATGAACAGAACAATAAACTCATTCTGGGTGGAGAAAACAAAGGGTCAATAACGATAGGATTTAACGAGAGCACTCTTGAGAAATCTTACGCATCACCCTCAAGCTTTTGGTTATGGTTTGGAATTATTGTATTCGGTTATGTTGTGGCAGTCATTTTATCGGTAGGTACTTACAATAGCTCAAACTCAAAAATAGAACTCGTCGTCGGAAGGTTAAAGCGCTTCCTCCGAGAAAATAGAAAGCACTCTAACCAGTTGCGCACATTCGCAAAGGATATTCTCGACGGAGCTTCGGAGCAATCAACTTCGTCTCAGGAGATTGTATCTACCATGAGTGAGATGAGAGCCATGATTCGTCTGACATCTGAAAAAATTGAAGAAGGAAAGTCAACGGCGAATGACATTCGTAAGAGTTCCGAAGTTGGTAAGGGAATTATGCATGACATGCATAACGGCATGGAAGAAATTAACAGGGCCGCGATACAACTTGATGAGATTAATGAAGTTATTGCAGAAATTAAGGGGCAAACTGAAATCATTAACGAAATTGTTTCGAAAACGCAGTTGCTGTCATTTAACGCCTCGATCGAAGCTGCGAGAGCCGGACAGTATGGAAAGGGTTTTGCTGTTGTTGCCCAAGAAGTTTCGAAGCTTGCTGAAATGTCGGGGATGGCATCAAAGGATATTAGTGGGTTGCTGAGTAAAAGTAGTGAGAAAGTAACTAGTATTGTAAGGGAAGTTGAACAAAGAGTTAAAGATGGAACGGAAATTTCAACTCGTTCGATGGAGATGTTTGAGGAGATTTCGAACAACATTGGTCGATTGGTTGAAAATGTAGACAACTTTACAGAGGCAAATAAAGAGCAAGAAAAGGGAATTGCAGAAGTCTCAGTCGCTCTAGATACGTTAAAAGAGGCAATAGATAAGCAACAATCACGAACTAACGAAGTTGAGACTATTTCAAAAAGGTCAAATCAACAAAGCACAGCCATATACCGTCTCATAGCTGATTTTAATAATACTGTGCAAAAGCCAAAAGAAAATAAAGCAGCTAGTTTTTTAAGCGAGGGTGAGCCGAGACAAAAAAATGCTCCTCAACTTCCGGACAATGTCTCTAGCTTGAGTTCAGCGAAAGAAAAACTATTGTCAAAGAACAAGGGTGTTGAGGGAGCTGAAATTACAGGTGATGACGAAGATATCTACAAAGACTTCAAGTAGGGTATAAGCCGTGAGTATGATAGATAAAGAGATTTTAGAGTGTTTTATTGAAGAGGCTATCGAGCAGTTAGATGCCTGGGAATCTCTGTGCCTTGAGCTCGACGATTCGAGCTATTCGCAAAAAGTAATAGATGATCTCTTTAGGATTGCTCATAACCTCAAGGGAACATCTAAGGCTTGTGGTTTAGACGATTACGGTCACTTCATTCACGATGTCGAAGATGTGATCAATGCCTTAAAAAGAAATCCTGAAAGTTTTAATGACAATGTCGTTCGATACTTTTTAGACGTACACCGTTTACTGAGCGAGTGGATCGCGGGAATTGGTGGGGATCCTGATTTCCAAATGCCACAGAAGGAAAGAGACCTTGTCCTGAAGCGAGGATTTAATGCTCTCGATCAGAAGGCTGAAGTCGTACGAAGTTCTAGAAGTGACGAACAGATTGATATTTCGAAGGTATCTATTACCGATGAGCCTGAAGTGAGTGAGCAGCTCCAAGCTGCTGACGAGGTTGCTGACCAAGCTCCACAAGAACAGGCTCAGCAAGACCAAGCTCCACAAGAGCAAGTGCAAGCTCCCGAAGCAGCTCCGAAGCCAGTAGCGGAAGAGACTTTTGATACTGCTTCGATCACGGGCAATAAAGTTGATGAAGCGGAACGAATTGCTCGGCAAAAGAAGATTGTCTTTTCTGAGTCTGTGCGAGTAAAGGCGGAAAAAATTGAAAAGCTACTCATGAGTGTGGGTGAGCTGACAATTCAAAAATCCATCCTCGATTTTTCGAATAGAAATGGAACTCTAGGGGATAAGCCATCTGTTTCTGCAATTGAAAGTCTTTCTAAGACAATTACCGAGATCCAAGATTTCTCTCTGTCATTGCGCCTTCAACCGGCTCGATCTACGATTCAGCGTCTTGCTCGGGTCGCTCGAGATGCGGCAAGGGACTTGGGTAAAGTGGTCAGAGTCGAAACGGCGGGTGAAGAGATTGAAATGGATAAAATCATTCTCGATCGAATTATCGAACCATTGACTCATATTGTGAGAAACGCAATTGATCACGGACTCGAAACGAGTGATGAGAGAGAAGCTATTGGAAAATCTCCAACGGGCCTTCTAGAAGTAACCGCGATCCAGAACTCATCCTCGGTACGAATTTATATCAAAGATGATGGTAAAGGGTTAAACACTGAAAAAATCTTAGAAAAAGCAGTAGCCCGGGGGTTGGTTGAAAATTCGCAAAGTCTTTCTGACAAGCACATACATCAGTTAATCTTCCATCCTCAGCTTTCGACAAAGGAAGAAGTGACTAAGTACTCGGGTCGTGGTGTCGGAATGGATATAGTGAGAGACGCCCTTAACGAACTTGGTGGCCAGATCAGTATTTCTTCAGAGCAGGGTAAGGGAACTGAGTTTCAGATCGACATTCCAACAAGTCTAAGTCTGATTGATTCTATAGTTTTACGCCTAGGCACTTCAAATTATGCCGTACCCCAGGCGGAAATTTTGGAAATCATCGATGTTGAAGAATACGATATTAAGATCAGAAAAAGTGGAAGAAGTTTTGTGGATCTCCGAGGTGAAGTTGCAGAAGTTGCAAACCTATCAGACTTCTACCCGAGAACAATGAAGGGAATGACGTCAAAAGAAGGTGAAGAGAGCGGTATTCGTTACGGTCTCATCGTAGAAAAGAATAATAGAAAGTATGTACTTCTCTTTGATCGAGTTATAAATGTGCAGCAGGTTTTTATTCGAAGTTTATCTGGAACAAATAAGTCAGTTCCATTTTATAAAGGGTCAACAATCTTAGCGGATGGCAGGCCTGGTATGGTGTTAGACCTCAATTCAATTGTTGAAAAAGTATTTAATTTGGTAGGTTAGTTATGAGTATACAAGTATTAGAATTAGAAGACTCACAGAATACTTATTTGTCATTTCAGGTTGGCGATGAGTTGATGGCCTCGAAAATTCTTTCAGTAAGAGAGGTTCTCGAACCCTTTGAGATCTACCCGATAGCAAATACGATAAATTGCTTCAGAGGAATCATAAATGTTCGTGGTGAGGTAATTGGAGTTCTTGATTTAAGAATGAAATTTGGTGTCCATGTTGAGGATCACAAGCAAATGAGGTATTTGGTCCATGAAAGTGATCAGGGGCCTATTGCTTTTATTGTCGACAAAGTCGTGTCGGTAGTTGAGATCAAAGATGATCAGATAGATCTAAATGTTAGAATTAAAAATGCACAAAAAATGGACTACTTTAAAGGAATTGCTCGAGTTAGAGAAAGTTTGATGACCATTGTGGAGTTAAGTTCCATCTTTGATACTGATGGAATGTTGGAAATTCAAAAAAGTGTAAAAAAGAATGCAAGTTAGTAGATGGCAAATTTCTTCTCGGCAAAAGACCTACGTGAACTCAAGGATGTAGTAAGAACGCTAACGTCCTATGACAAGGAGGATCCAAGTTGGATCAACCACGTCATCAACTTTGTCCAGCTGAGAATGAGGACTCTCGGAGCGAAGAGTCTGGCTCAATACTTTTCTTATATTGCCGAAGATGCCCAAGAGTTTGAGCTCTTTATTTCGAATGTAACGATCCATAAGACGGATTGGTTTCGAGAAACCAATCATTTTTCTTACTTGCTTCAAGAGGTAAAAAAGAGAGCATCAAGAGGGATGTATCAGAAAACCCCCTTTAGAGCCCTCAGTGCGGCTTGTTCGACTGGGCAAGAGGTTTATACCTTGGGCGTTGTTTTGGAGACAATCCGCCGAATCTACCCAAAATTTGAATACGAAATTAGTGCTTTCGATATTGATACGATCTCACTTAAAACTGCTGCTCGAGCTATCTACCCCATCGATGAAATTTCCCGCATACCACAAGAGTATAGCGGTTTCCTTTTGCGAGGCAGAGGGCGAGCTCAGGGGCAGTTCACTGTCATCCCAGAAATACGAAAGCGATGTCGCTTTTATAAAAAAAATTTGGCAATTCCGATGAGGCTTGAGGATGATCACTATGATTTGATCATGTGCCGAAACGTTTTTATTTACTTTAATGAACTTCTCATAGCGAGAGTACTTACTCAGTTCTCGAAGGCGATCAAGCCGGGAGCCTTTTTTATTGCGGGAACCAGCGAGATATTTAAAAAGGTACCGCCGCTCTTGCACCCTCAGAAGCAGTCTATTTATTTGAAGGATGAAAGGGTTGCTTCGAAGAAAGCAAAAATTCGGATATTGATTGTCGATGACTCTCCGACAATCATAAAAATGGTAACTAATGCTTTGTCTGGGAGAGGTATAGAGATTCATACGGCACTTAACACTAACGAAGCTGATGCCGTACTAAGAAAAGAAAAAATCGACCTAATATCTCTCGATATTCATATGCCGGATAAAAATGGAATTGATTGGCTTAAAGAAATTAGGACTCGGGGAGTACGAATTCCTGTGGTTCTCTTGACGGATGCTAATCGTGAAGTCGCTCAACAGGTTTTGGAGTCTGTTAATTACGGTGCTCAGGAATTTATAAATAAGCGTCTTCTCAATGAAGAGAAAGAAAAATTGCGTGAAATCGTTTTAGGAATTGTATTTAAAGACGTTTCTGAGCGAGTCAAAGACATGCAAGCTAAAGATATTTCAAAAGCGCTAACACACGATTTGCCTAGAGCGATCGTCGTAGGAGCCAGTACGGGAGGGGTTGATGCCCTTCATAGACTTTTCAAGTCGATGCCCGCCAATACACCTCCAATTGTTGTGGTTCAGCATATTGAAACCTCATTTGCTCAAAGTTTTCTCGATGGTCTGTGCAAGATTTCGGGGCTTAAGCAGGGAGATATCACTAAGCCTCTGAAGCCAGGCCATATTTATTCGACCGTCAAAGACTGCCACGTGTCTCTTTATCGTAGAAAGAGTGGTGACTATTTTGTTAATGAGAGTTTTACGGCACCGATGAACTCACATCGACCCAGCGTTGATGTTCTTTTTAGGTCGTGTTTAAATTTTGGAAGTTCTGTTTGGTCTATTTTATTGACGGGTATGGGGAGAGATGGTGCTCAAGGGATGGCTGAGTTAAAAAAGAAGGGTTCTTTAACGATAACTCAAAATCGAAGTTCATGTGTTATCTATGGCATGCCCAGAAAAGCCGATGAACTCGGTGCTTCGACCTATAGTGGCTCACCTGAAGCTATTAGAAAGTTTATCGTAAATTCCGTTTCCAAACGTGGAACCTATAGCGGTCGCTCAAAGACGGCATAGGAATTATTTCGTGAGCAAAAAATGGAATAGAATTTAGAAGTCCATCGCGAAGATAAGGCTTGGGCTTTTGGTTTTGGGGTTGTACCCCAAATCCCATTGAATGTGATTCTTACGGTCGAGAGATTTGTTGTGTTTTTTAATAAATTCTAAATATTCGGGTTCTTGAGGGTTCATGTATAGGTAAACCATCGAGCCGACGAAGCCGAGTATAAAACCACCACCAACGAGGGCGAGATTTGGTTTTCTCTCCGTTTGATTATTGGCATCGGTTTCTTCGGACTGAAGAAATGTAAGTCCTGCGATCATGGTCAAAGCACCAGCTCCCCCCATGTACAGACTCCAAGTGACGGCTTTATCTCGTTGTTTAATGAGTTCCTGGTAGTCGCCTTGAACCTTATTGTAGGATTTGGGGTCAGCCTTCTTTAAGTTGGCTAGGTATGTTCCAAAACCTTCTAAGGATGCTTCAAACTGTTTTCCGCGGACACTGAAGTGGCTTTCAACACTGGGTTCAACAAAAGGGGAGTCATCGTATATTTCGTTTTCGACCAGGTCAGCAGGAATCGATTCGTCTTCTTCGGCAGACTTACCTTTAGCAAGCGCGAGGCTTGAAAAAAACAATAGAGAGATGCAAAAAAATTTAAGGAAGGACACTTTTCTCATTGATACTCCTGTTCCAATATCATCCCACGAGAAGGGGTAAAATTCACTAGGGAGTTCAATCTTGGGACCAAAAAGTAGGATTAAGGTCTAGCGAGCGAAATCAAAAATTCAGCCGAAGAGTGAGAGACTTTTCGGCTGAATTTGGAGGTGAGGAAGTTTAGAGGTTCATTTTGAAAAAGCTTTTCATTTCCTCCCAAGACGCGGTGTCGGCTTCCTTGTCGTAGGCCAAAGGAATTTTAAATTTTTTCCCCAATTTCGTAGCCCCAGGATTAGTGAAGGCGTGTTTCGCCTTTTCATAGCCGACGTATTTCATGTCGACACCAGCAGATTTCATTTCACTTTTGAAGTCTTTAACTGAATCTGCAGAGACCAGAGGATCTGCCTCTCCATTGAGTACAAGGATTTTTGCTTTGACCTTGCCTTTTTGTGCAGGGTTTTGAGTAGAGAGACTTCCGTGAAAAGAAGCCACGGCTTTAATGTCAACACCTCTTCGGGCCATTTCAATAGAGAGTCCACCTCCAAAACAGTAGCCGATTGAAGCGATTCGATCTTTAGCAACACCCTCTTGTTCCTTTAATACCTCTATGGCTCTTTTAAAGCGGGCTTCAGCGCTCTTTAGATCTTTAAAAACCATGCCTGAGAATTTTCCGGCATCTTTTGGATGAGTTGCCGTTTTTCCATCACCGTACATATCGATTGCTAGAGCGACAAAACCCAACTCAGCTAATTTCTTCGCTCGCATTCTCGCATAATCATTATGACCCCACCACTCATGAACGACAATGACACCAGGGGTAGTCCCTTCGATCTTTTTAGGCTTAGCGACGAATCCTTTGAAGCTTTGATCGCCGACTTTGTAGGTTATCTCTTTGCTGGTAATTTTTGCTCCGAAGGCTGAGAAAGACAGGAGTGAAACTGAAAGAAGGATAAAGAAGTGCTTCATTGATAGTCCTTTATTTGGATATTTGCTTTGATTACTATAGAAAGTCACAATTGCTCATGTCCAAATAATTTGGGATAAGCTGTAAACCTATGCGAGGCGTCAGTTTTCTTTTTTGTCAGATAAAAGTGATTCGGTTAAAGGATAGTAATGAACTGTTATTGTGGAAATGAAAAATCTTTTAGTGATTGTTGTGAACCTATTCATGCTGACCCGACTTTAGCTTCGACCGCGGAGAGTTTGATGCGGGCCCGCTATTCGGCCTACGCGTCCGGTAATATTGATTTTATTAAAGAAACTCACGATCCAAAAACTCGAAATGAACTCGACTTTGAAGGAATCAAAAGCTGGTCGAGACAAAATCAGTGGGATAAGTTGGAGGTCTTAAGTGAAAAAGCCGGTGGAGATGGGCAGAAAGAAGGGTGGGTGGAGTTCAAGGCCCACTATTCAAATGATCTTCGTCAGTTGGTTCACCATGAACATAGTTATTTTCGTCATGATGGTGGTCGTTGGTACTACATGGATGGTGAAGACCTCTCAGAAAAAACCTACGTTAGAGCTCAACCTAAAGTAGGGCGAAACGACCCTTGCCCTTGTGGTAGTGGCAAGAAATACAAGAAGTGTTGTTTGCAGTGAGAATCCTTTAGTATAGAGGGTTCTGGAGCAGGACTCTCGTCGAGCTAGACTCCTAAATAATTCATATTTTGCCGATAAAGTCTTAACGGAGATAGTACTATCGGCGAACCAAAAATTAGCGAACCAACAGATGAAAATATTGAGTTTGTAAAAAGTTTTCCACTTTTTGCCCATCTCTCTGATTCTGAAGTTCTCAAGCTCTGCGCTGTACTTAAAGAGGAGCGTATGCCCTCGGAGTATCAGTTTCTCGAGCAAGGAGAATCAGCTACTGCTGTATTTTTCTTAAAGACGGGTGCGGTTAAAGTTGTAGTTAACGACGAAATGGTGGCTATGATCGATACCAAGCAATGCTTTGGTGAAATGTCCTGTTTAATTCCCAGCCAGGTTGCAAGTGCGACCGTCACAACGTTGCAGGAAAGTACAATTTTAAAAATCGACAAAGAGGATTTTCTCGAGGTCGTTAATGATGTTCCGACATTGTGGAAAACACTTTTCTTGCAAATGTCGGGACGCGTACAGTCCGTGAATAGTAGACTGAGTGAAGTGCTCCATCATTCTCCTCAAGGTTTGGTTAAGGTCAATCAGGAGGGAGTGATTTCAAAAGACTATTCAATACAATGTGCGCGATATTTTAATGAGAGCAATTTAACAGGGCTAAAAATTCAAGACCTGTTGTTTTCGAAGGATGAGGAGAGAAAAACGAATTGGTTTGATTACTATCAATTGTTGTTTTCAAATCACATGATGACCTTTGATGATATTTCTCAATTGTTAGATCAAGAGATTAGTCTCGAAAATGATGAGGGTGAAAGAAGAATTTATAAGCTTACGTATTTTCCTTGTTACGAAGGGGAAGATAACATTGTTGCGATTGATATTGGTGTCGAAGACATTACAATGCAGCGAGAACTTGAGATGATTAATCAACAAATGGAACTACAGCAGCTCAAGCTTGCGAAAATCTATGACAATCCTGACTCTTACTTAAATTTGCTAGATCTCTATTTTGAAATCGAATCTAACTTTTTCAACCTGTTAGAGAATGCGAGTCCAGAGAAACAAGTGTTAAAAGAGGCGGCTTATCTAATGCGACGTCTACATAATGCTAAGGGACTGTCGGGCCTATTCGCCCTCGATGAAATGAAATCAGCTTGTCATAACTTAGAAACCTCTCTTTCTGCGAACCCCTTTTCATTACCTGATGTCGAGAGAAAACACGAGATTTTCAAAGATGAGGCGCAAAAGGCGAGGGATCTTCTTCAGGAAATTAATGAGGAATTGCGTCGACGCCTTCTTGGGGTATGCATGGATCGTCCTGTCTATGAGGAACTCTGTGGGCTTCTCAATTATAAGCAAGTGGCGAAGTCGTTAAAGCTCCTGAAGCAAATAGATTCTATCGAAGCTTCTAAGCTCGTTGATACTTGGGTTGAGCAGGGCGGAAAGTTAGCTGATCAACTTGGGAAATCCGTAGTCATTAAGGTGAAGGCGGACTACTTGCCAATTCCTAGAGAAGTATATTCGGAGCTCGATAAGGTGTTGATTCATTTTTTACGAAATGCCATCGACCACGGAGTTGAAGATATCGATGTTCGCCGCGAACGAGGAAAGAATGAGCGTGGTGAAGTCGAAGTGAATGTTTTTGAGAAGCAGGGCTGTCTCGTATTTTCTGTTAAAGATGATGGGGCGGGAATTGACTCAGAAAAGATTTTTGAAAAAGCTCTCGCTAAAGGTGGAATTGATAAAAAATTAGTCAAAGACTTGTACGATAACCAAGAGGCGTGGAAAATTTTATTTCTCCCCGGATTTAGTTCGAAGGAGAATTTATCAGATATATCGGGGCGAGGGGTCGGTTTAGACTCCGTGAAAACGGAAGTTGAAAATCTTGGCGGAATCGTCGAATGCAATTCGGAAAAAGGAAAGTTTACGGAGTTTTTAATTAAGCTTCCTTTGAATTGAGGTCAACTTTGAAGGCTATTAAAGTTTTGGTCGTAGATGACCAAATAGACATTTCAGAAGCAATTGCCGAGTATCTGGAAATCGTACTTAATGACCACGGTTTTGAGACTGTTGAGGTTAGGCAAGCAACCAAGGTGGCCGACGCCGTCGCCGAGCTAGAGAAGCAAAAATTTACTGTTGTTTTTTCAGATATTAGAATGCCCGATGGAGGAGGCGTAAAAGTAGCCAAGTCGATACAGCAACTTCCAGAAGATAAGAAATCGACAATTTACTTTCTTTCTGGATTTGATAAAGAAGACCTTGAGTCCTATCTCGATCTCGGGGTGAAGGACCTTCTTCGTAAGCCAGTCAATCTTAACGATCTCGAAGAAATTGTTCTCAGAGAGGCCAACGAGCAGCTCATTTAGGAATTTGTAGTCTTTTCACTCTCTTTTGTTAAATTTTCTGATTTCACATTTTAAATGGCGGCCCAGGACCCACTATGGCACTGTGCGTTAAGTTTTATTGGTTTTAGGAGGCTCCATGTTCCGTCATTTATTAACATTAATATCTACTATTGTATTAGCGGTAAGCGCATTTGCTGCTGGTGAAATCACTGATACAGGCAGTGGCTACGCCGTCAATGCCTGCCAGATTAACGGTAATCAAATCGGTAAAAACCGAGCTTTTTCAATTCACAATTCTACGCGAAATGCTGTTATTAAAGAGACGTCTCACCCAGAAACAACTGGTGAAAATCAGTGTGTAAATTGGACGATTAGTCCTCGCGATGCCGCTCCCGGTGATAGCATTATTATTGAAGTTGCCACTTCTAGCGGAAGCACGATGCGAGCTAGTTTTACTGTTCCCTCTGGAGGTTCAACTTCTCCTGGAAAAGAAACTTGTAATAACGAATGTCTTGGAAAGATGTACGATCGCGCTGCAGGTCCTGCACGACAAGTCGTTAACATAATTAAAGAGAATAACTTTCCAGTAGCTCTCGCCATGCAGAGTTTTCAAGATGGTTTCTATAGAGAATTCCAAAGCGTTTATTGTCGCTCTAGATCTCTCGATGGCTACCCTGGCTTCGAAGATGGCCGTCAACGAGGCCTCAGTGAAGGTGCTGGTTCGGGCGAAGCAGCTGGATTGAGTGCGGCTTCACAAAGAGCCTCGAACTATGCTTCTCAGCTTGTCGCCGAGCAATTCCGCGCATCCGTACCTAATGACGGAAGCATGGGAAGACTTCCTAATGAAGACTTTCAAGCTCCATCAAGTATGCCATTTGAGCCAGGGTCTTCGCCGGCTCAGGTCGAAGTGGACTTGAATCGACGTATTCAAAATGAGTTTTCTTCGTTTGAAAATTATATTAAATCGCGAAACGGAACTAACTATGGTTGGGATCTTTTAGTGACAGACAATGTGAGATCTTGGTTCTACAACCCATGTAATGCTCAATTCACCGTTGTCGAGCCTTGGTCTGGTTCGTGGGCTTTCCAGCTTTGGGCTGAAGGTCGTTTAACGAACGCAAGTGAAATCAATTACTATAGCGGTCTTCGAGACAAGTATTCTAATGGTTCTGAAGCTGCTGATAAATTCAGAAGCGAATGGATTAGTGAGTATAATAGAGACTTCACAATTAAATACCGCGACTATATGTCAAGTATCGATCGGGCAGCCTATGATGAAGGTCTTCGATTTGCTCAAGACTTACTTTTCGCTCAAGCAAGAGAAGAAGGTTATGTATTCGGTTACAATGAGAGTTGGGCTCAATCGGCGCGAACGGCATTTAGTTCGGCTATCGAGCAAGCCTTGTCTGCTGCCTATAGCGATGCTTTCGATGCATTGGCTTCTAGAGGTTCTGTCGAGCAAGTTGATATTACTGCTGAAGTTCAAGGGCTTGGTTTTAATGTTGTTGTTACTCAAGCTACAAATATTGGTGGTGCAGAAGCAGCTCTCTCAGTTTCAGTAGTAAACAAAAGCAGAAACACAATTGTTGCCGAAGGGTCTGGAGAGGCTTTGATTCCTGCTCTTTCAAAGTTGACGGAGCCGGTCGTTGCGCAAACAAATGCAAAATTTCTTGTGGATGTCGACCCTCAAGGAGGGTTTAATTCAGGAGAGATTGAGTTGAGAAAGTCATATCCTGTAGTGGTTCGAGCCGCAGGTATGAACAAAGAAATGCAACTTTCTTTGGAAGTAGTAAATGTACTGGAAGAAATTGAGTCTGGTTCGCAAAAAGCCGACGCGGTTAAGATCCTTAAGAACGCTTTTCTTGCTGATTGGGAAGCTCGAGGAGACGGTCGATTTACTAACAACAACAATAGTGACTCCATCGTTGAAGAGGCTCTGCAGGTTTCTGACTCGTTTGGCCCTGATGTGCAGAATGCTTTAAGGCAAGCAGCTAGTACGGTTGAAAAAGAGCTTCCGAAGTGTAGTGGATTGTTTTCGATCTGTTTCGGGCCAACGAAAAAGTCTAAAGCTGCTCTGCAGCGTCTTCTCGATCGTTTCTAAAGATTGAGTTAAATTTGGTATTTTACAGGCCATAGCTCTCGGGCTATGGCTTTTTTTGTCGATTGCCGAAGTTAATCTCTTAAACCAAGAGTCAAAGAATCGATTTTTATTGTAAATAGGTCTGCTCAAGGTAATTTAAACTTCCGATGAGTAGACTAGGTAGATCACTGCTTTTTAATTTCTCGCTTTCATTACTGAGCTTACTTTTTTGGCTCGACACGGCTAGGTCTCAGGCGAGTCACCTCACTTTTATCAATCAGTTTTTAAATGACGTAAAACAAAATTCACGCACGATTGAAAGCATTCAGTCAGCTTCAAAAGCTCAAGTTCTCAGTCAGGACTTGGAGTTGAGTCAGTTCGACCTTACAAATACTTTATCAGCGTCTATGACCGACGATCAGTCGCCAGCGTCGAACCCATTTGCTCCGAACCAACTGCAAACCTATTCTTTGAGTGCCAATTTTAAAAAATTGTTTGAGTCGGGAGTCGAGACGTCACTGAACCTCGCTTTCATTGATAATCGAATTAATTTTCCAACGAATCCAGAAATCAATTAACTCAATCCAGAAATTAACCTTGGCTTTAAGATGGATCTCATGAGAGATCTTTTTGGTAGTCGTTATGCCTACCGCGCAGAGCGACTTAACACGTCTAAGAAGCAACTGGATTTGGAGAGTCGCTTTAATATCAAGGCACAATTGGCCTCAAGTCTTTTACTTTTGGCTCAGGTCCTAGAAAAACAGGATGAAATTAAGCTTCAGGAAAACCTCTGTCAGCAAGTTGGCGTTCAAACGAAGAAGCTTTCGCAAAAAAACAATAGAGGGTCGATTTCAAAGCGAGAATATCTTTTGAGTCGAAAAGAGCTAAACAACTGTAGAATTGTTGTAGATTCTCTAGAAAAGGCTTTGGCTGAACTTATCCAAAATTTTAACGTGCGCTTCAATATTAAATACAGCCGCTATAAGGCCATAAGTGTTGACTCCTATTTTCGAAATGTCGAAGTTCTCTATTCTCAATTTAAAGATAACTCCGATGCATCTCTTGAAAAGAGTGATTTAGAGCTTCAGGCATTAAGTTTACGGTTGGAAAGTCTTGAGAGTCGGCTCAATGAAACAATGGGGGGATCCCTTCCTCGCTTGGATCTTGAAGTCAAAGTAGGTACTAGTGGTCTGGACTCTGAATTTTCAGTGGCCTCTGAGCAGTTAACTGGATTTGACAATCCTTACTTTTTTGTTTCACTTACAACAGACCTACCTTTTGGTTCTAAGAAGAGTGAAATTGAAAAGCAAATTAGCTATAATCAGCTTGAATCGAGTAAAAGGACCTATGCGCAAAGAAAGGCTGAAAAATCGTCTCGCCTACAAACCTTGAGAAATTCTCTCAGTAAAGATTTTAAAATTTACAAAAGACAGGTTAGCAATATGCAGCTCTCTCGTCAGATTTTTAGAGAGGCGCAAAAAGATTTTAATAATGGTCGTCTCGATTTTTTTACGCTTACAGAATTTCAAAAGGGTTTAATTCAAAGTCAAAAAGAACTCGCTAAACTTCGCACACAAATAATCATCAATGCTGTCGAGTATTTAGATTTGTTCCAGTTCTTTGACTCTTATGTTGGTAGTGACTCATGAGTTTTTTTAGGTTCTTAATTGATAAGAGTTTGTTTGTTCACTATCTGACGATCTTAATCGTTGCTTTAGGTGTCCTCACTCTTTTTTCTGTACAGCGAGAGGCCAGACCTAATGTGAATTTTAACAGGGTGGCAGTTTCGGCCTTTTACCCGGGAGCATCACCCGCGGATATAGAAGAATTGGTCATAGATCCCATCGAAGAAAGAATCGACTCAGTAGATGGAGTTGAAGAATATCGATCGGTTTCGTTTACAGGTGCTGGCGCGATTTCTGTTAAAATCGATGACGACTATCCGAACCCAAAAGAAGTGGTTGATGAACTTCGTCGACAAATCGGACAAGTTAGGGATTTGCCAGACGTCGTCGAAGACCCAGTCATCACCGAGATCAAAGCAGAAAATATTCCGGTACTCAGACTGGCTCTTTATGGTCAAGCAGAGCCGCTTCGTTTTAAGTTAGAAGTCGAAAAACTAAGAGACTTTATCAAAACCTTTGATGGCATTCAGAGCGTTAATTATGAGGGAATCGAGGATCTCCAACTAAAGATTCAAACTCAACCCGAACAGCTCGATCGCTTTGATATGACATTGGTCGAAGTGATTAATGGCTTAAACCAATGGTCAAAGCAAAAGCCAGGTGGACTTTTTGAAAGTCCTATTGAGGCAAGTAATATTACGGTTGGTCGGGATTACAGTGAAATTGAGATGCTTAAGAACTTTGTAGTTCGAAGCAATGACTCGGGCCAATCCGTAGCTCTCAAAGATATATCGAAAATTGAATATGGAACAGAGAGAGTGCAAAAAGAAAGCATTTTCGAAGACAAAACCGCTGTGCTGATGACAGTCGTAAAGAATCCAAATGCTGATATCGTTAGCACCACGGATCGAGTTCGCGAAGCTCTTGAAAAATATCGAGTCAACTTACCTGAGGGACTCGAATACAAACTTTATACGGATGAATCAGAGAGAGTTCGGTCTCGCTTGGGCACGGTCACGTCTAATGCGGTCTTCGGTCTTGTGTTTGTAGCCTTGATTCTCATTCTCTCTCTCGATTGGCGCTCGTCGATTGTCACCGCAGTTGGTATTCCCGTGGCCATTCTTGGAGGTATAACAATCATATACCTTCTCGGGAGCACGATTAATACTCTTGTTGTCGTTGGAATGATTATCGTCCTAGGAATGTTGGTCGATGACGCCATCGTTGTTTGTGAAAATATCTATCGATATGTCGAAGAGGGACTTTCACCCAAAGAAGCTGCCGTCAAGGGAACGAGTGAGATAGCGATCCCCGTCGTAGCAACGGTGCTCACGACTATTTTTGCCTTTTTTCCGATTTTGTTTATGAAAGAAATTATCGGGCAGTTCCTGCGCGTTATTCCTATGACGGTTATCGCGATGCTCGTAGTTTCTTTGTTTGAAGCATTGATAATCCTTCCTATTCACGCCCAAGAAATCATGAAGCCGAAAAGAGAAAAGAAGAAGATCAGCTTCTTTACGCGTTTAGAGGAAAGGTACCGAGTCTATCTCCATTGGAGTATTAAAAGAAGGTGGTTGATATTAGGTGCGACGACTCTTTTTATGATTATCTCAATGGTCCAGGGTGCTTTTCTATTTCAGAAGTTTACGCTCTTTCCAGCATCGGGTCTCAACGGTCTTAATGTTCGTGTTGAGTTGAGTAAGAACACACCAGTTTCAGAAACTGCAATTAAGGTTAAAGAATTGAGTGCGGAGCTTAAAAAAGTTTCCCAGGGAACCTTTGATAGCCTCTATGCAACTGTAGGCCAAGTGCGAACAGGAGGAGCTGCCGGAAGTCAGCAAAATGCTTCACACTTGGCGATGATTAACATTGTTTTCGTCTCGGACCCGGACTTCATCTACAAAGAAAAAGAAATTGTTAAAAATATTCGCAAGGTAACTGCTGAATATGCGAGTCAAAATAAAATTAAGACTTCTGTGGCAATTGATCGCCCGGGCCCGCCAATAGGAAAGCCGATCCAAGTCGAAGTGGCTTCTAGAAGTTTCGAAAAGGGTAACGAAATAGTGAGTTACCTAAAATCTGAATTGGAGAAAATCAAGGGCACGGAAGGCCTCGAAACGGACTCGGACGGAGATAGTAAAAAGTACCGATTTGTCGTTGATAATTCCTATGCTGTCTCTGAAGGAGTGAACCCCAATGATATTTCGCGCACTATATTTGCTGCTTCAACTGGTTTAATTTCAAACGAAATTTTAAAGGACAACGAGAAGGTGGAGCTTCTCGTGAGTACAGACTCCTCTCGGGTTGGAGAGTTGAAAGATATTCTCGATTTAAAGGTGCGCAATAATAATGGTCAATCCTTACCCGTTAAAAGTTTTGTCAAAGTAGAAGAAGAATTTGGACCATCTTCGATACAAAGACTCAATGGACTTAGAACAATAACCCTATTTGGTGAAGTCGACGAAAAGGTGATTACAGGAAAAGAAGTCAATGCAATGATTCGCCCGATAGTGGCAAAGTTGCGAGCGGATAATCCTTCGGTAAAAATTAAACAGGGTGGTGGAGAACAAGATCGAATAAATGCCCTCAGAGATACGATGAAACTCTACATTATCGCGATTCTCATTATTTTCATGGTTATCAGCCTTTCGTTTAATTCTGTTGTCTATCCCTTTCTAGTTTTGATTGCCATACCCTTTGGTCTTTGTGGAGTTGTATGGTCACTAGTTTTACACGGCCAGGTCCCCTCGCTGATGGCTTTTATTGGAGTCATTGGATTGAGTGGTGTTGTGGTCAATGTCTCAATTATATTGCTGAGCTTTGTACAGACCCGTATTCAACAGGGCTTTGACTTTAACGATGCAATTATAGAGGCCGGAGTAAGACGACTGAGAGCCATTGCCATTACAACCGTGACAACTTTGATTGGTTTAGCTCCTACTATCTACGGGTGGGGAGGTCTGGATACTTTCATTCAACCGCTCGCTCTGGTATTGGGGTGGGGGCTTTTTGTTGCGACCCTAATGACTGTTTTAGCTCTACCGGCCATGATTTCTTTTATGAGTTTCTTAGGTCACAAAAAAAGCCCAGCCAATAGCTGAGCTTTTCTCCGAGTCTAAAAATCAACTTTAGAGTTGATGGGAAAATTGAGTCGACGCATTCACCGCATCAGTTAGACCGTCGAGACCATCAATTGGCAGATCAGTCTTTTCTCCATTAAGGTAAGTTTCCTTCTGTCCTTCGCTATTGGTGTGGTTTGAAATTACGACCTTTTGTCCTGCGGCTGAGATGTCCACATGGATGACCATTTCAACTTTAGGTTCCTGGCCTTCTTTGACAGAAATCAAAAGTTCAAACTCTAAGTCCATTTTTATTTCGCCGAGATTAATATCCTTTTTAGTCTGTCCCCCGGTTCCCTTTATGTAAAAGCGAGCAGAGTCCATCTCTCCAGTCATAGTATTCACTTTTCCGGCAACTTTTCCATTAGCTACGAAATTTGAATCGTTGGAATCAGAATTTTCCATAATAGGTAAATACTTCGGATCGGCGACAGAAGATTTTTTTGTCATCTTCAAGTCGATATCTCCTGTAAATGTTCCTGTGTTTTGATTGACCACCAAGTAAAGTTGCATTTCCTCTTCGGAAGCAAAAGAAACAGGGCAAAGATTTCCGGAGATTGAGCTTTGGGTCACCTGAGTTCTACGAAGGGTCGATTGTCCCTCTTCGTCGACGGGAGTGTTTACTTTAGGAGTTGTTATCTCACAATCTTTTGTGAGGTCTTCGAGTAAGATTTTGTTTTCGTTAGAGAGCTGATCCTTTGCCTGCTGGGCTTGTTGCCAGTCATCGTAGTCTTCAGACCGGTCTACGAGCAGCAATTGGCCGGCAGAGATTTGATCTTGATCGAGAAGCCCCATGAGCTGCTCTACTTGCGCCTTTTGTTGGGCGTTGAGTGCTTCACCGGTTTTTGGTTCAAAGTTGAGACTCTGTGGAATGCCGTTGTCGGATAAATTCGGTCCACCATTGTTTTCGCTATCACTACCACAAGCGACTAGGATAAAAGTACTTAGTACTGCCAACATAAATTTAGCAAAATTCATAGTTCCTCCCTCGTGTTAGTCTTTTAGCCCTCTATTGCGCTGACCTCAAATGAATTGAAATAAAGACCTATCACCATGTATGAATTCTAATAGCAATGCAAAAACAGTCCACAATGGCCTAGTGAGAGCTCCGATTTCTTTGGAGATTAGCCTTGGGGGTGGGCCATCGAGATGCTCTATTCACGACTAACTGGTGCCAGTTGAGAGGAGAGAAGGGTAAAATTTGCCTTTTTTTTATTATTTACAGTTTTACCTTCTTACGCCCTTGCTTCTTCTCGCTATGGGCTTCTCGCCTTTTACGGTCCTTAAGCTGCGTACTGCGGCTGGGTCGTGTCTTTTTTCGAGGGGGGGCTTTGTAGAATGCCCTGTCTAGAATATCCCGAAGTTTCTTAAGGCAGTCTTCTTGATTTCTCTTTTGAGAGCGGGTGAGAGACGAGCTTACAATTATTTCGCCTTTGGAATTTGTATAGCTTGTGAGTTTTCTCGAAATTAGGTCTTTCTCTTTCTGGTTAAGTACCTCAGAAAGTTGAAATTTCCAGCGCAGCTCGATCTTCGTTTCTGTTTTGTTGACGTGTTGACCACCAGGTCCTCCCGATCGGGCTGCAGAAAAAATAAATTCATTAATAATTTTGTCAAATTTTTTAAAGTTTGATTGGCCCATTTTTATACCGTTTTAGTAGGTTCTATCCTAAGTGGCGACGGCGCTAGATGCAATGAGTAAATTGAACATGCCATTGGACAAGGGGGAGAAGGATTTGTGATGATAACCACGAATTCTACAGGTGGGGATATTATGAAAGCCATTTTATTTTTTGCGACACTAGTACTTAGCGGGTCTCTTGCCTGGAGCTTGCCTGAATCACATCCAGGTAGTGACAGTTATGACTATGAATACCTCTATAAAAAAATCGAAATTGATGAGCGGCAAGTTGAAGTATTCGTACCCCACCCCCTTCCAAAAACCGATTTACCTCTGGTTGTCTTTGCCCATGGCCAAGCGCAGGGAATGAAACACTATAAACAGAACTTTATTCACCTTGCTCGCAAAGGGATCGCAGTGATTTTTCCTTATTACGACAAGGGTTTTTTTGATCGAAATTGGGAGAGAATGGCGTCCGATTACGTGAGCTTGACCCAAAAGTTTATCGACGAGAATGATTTTATTGATGAAGACCGAGTAGTATTTTCTGGACACTCGAAAGGCGCTTACATTGGTTTAATGGCTACGGGGGCTCCGAATCTTCGACTTAATTTAAAAGCAGGAGTCTTCTTTGCGCTGGCTGGATTTAATGAGTCTTATTTAACCCGAATCGATCCAACGATGCCTTTGACCATTGTATGGGGGCAAGAGGATCGAATTTCTCCCTTTTCCATCTCGGAAGAAGCCTATCAAATAGCGGCTTCACAAAATAAACAGTTGGTATTGGCAAAGGGGCGAGAAGGTATGAGACCTGGTCACTTTTTTGTAAATACTAAGAAGTTTTTGGGATTTGGTTACTCGAGTCTGAATGATTTCCATTACGAACTTACTTGGAAGTATTTGGTCAGTGCAGCTTTGGAGCGAGGTAAGGCGAATTCTTATTCTGATTATATTTATGGGACCAGGGCTGCCGAATCTGGTGACGAGTTTGAAGATCATCAAATTTTTCGTTCCTTCTAAGTTCTTTAAGACTGATGATATTGACTCGGAACTCTCTAAAAGGAGTTCCAGAGTTCTTCGGCGACCTTTCCTGTATAGGCTCCCTTTCTTCGACAGATGTAGATTTTGGTTTCGTCATCTTGGTTGAGGTGGGTCAGATGGACGAGTTTTCCTGACTTGAGTTCTTTTTCGATTTCGTGCCCAGGAAGTCGACCCCAGCCGAGGCCGTTTAATATAATTTCTTTCTTTGAAAGTGTATCTGTGACCTTCCATTGGAGTGACTCGCGGTGAATACCATGGCTGAAATCTTCGTCAGGAATTGTGCTCCTTTGAATAATTTGTGGGTAGGAGTAGAGGTTTTCAATTTTTTGATCTTTTTTAGGAAGTTTCGTAAAAGGGTGGTTCTTTGCGATCACCATAAACAGATCAATTCTATCGATAACCTTGTAGTCGAGTTCTTTTTTATAGTTGAGATGTTCAAAGAATGAGAGATCGACGAGACCCCTGCGAAGCATTTTCTCTCCACTGAGGATTTCTCTTTCGAGAATAAATTCCGTAGCAGGATACTTCTTCATGAGTTTTTTTAAAGTCGGGTACAATGGGTTGAGGCCGTAGATTCCGCTAACACTAATTTTCAAACGTGTTTCTACATGAGAGGCGATTTGTGAACAGGACTCCAGAAACTCATCAAAGTGAAAAATGAGTTCTTTAGAGCGTTGAAGAAGGGACTCGCCTTGGGGGGTGAGTCGCGGTCGATAGCTGCTTCGATCTATGACTTTAAACCCTAATTGCTCTTCGAGATTGTTTATGGCGTAGCGGACTGCAGATTTGGCTCTGTTGAGTTTTAGGGCCGCCTGAGTAAAGCTTCCCTCCTCAACGAGGACCTTAAAACACTGAATTTGATCGACTGAGATATTGTACATAATAGGCTAATATTAGCACAAGTTGCATTAAAATTAAGGCTTTTTTTAGTCCATTAGATTTTCTATAATAGAAGTCATCAAGGAGTATTGAAATGAGTGACCGCGAATCTCGCAAGATAAAGAAGATCATTAGAGCTAGTGAAAAACACTGGGTCGGTGATGGTTTTTACGTAAGTACCATGTTTTCTATGCACAGTGAGGACCCGCTCTCTATAAGTCCCTTCTTAATGCTTGATTATGCGAGTCCTAAGCATTTTGAACCCACTGAAGAAAAGTTAGGAGTGGGGGAGCATCCTCACCGAGGGTTTGAGACTGTAACATTTGCCGTGCGAGGATCAATTGACCATAGGGATTCAGGCGGCGGAGGTGGTCGAATTCACACGGGTGGGGTGCAATGGATGACGGCTGGATCAGGAGTCGTGCACGAAGAGTTTCACTCGAGAGAATTCGCAAAAACCGGTGGTGAGTTTTCGATGATTCAACTTTGGGTTAACCTCCCGGCGGAGCATAAAATGACGAAACCTCGATATCAGGGATTGAACCGTGAGGACTTTCCGATCTTAGAAGAAGGTGGGATCGAGATAAAGGTTATTGCCGGTCACTATAAGGAAGAGAAAGGTCCTGCCCAAAGTTTTACTCCAATAAACATGTTTGAGGCCAAGGCAATAACGGATGGATCGGTGAATTATTCGGTTGATAATGGTTCGACCACAATGATTGTTCAGACCAACGGCAAAAGTCTAATCGCTGGGGAAGAGGTGTTGGCCGGTGAAGTGGCTCTCCTCGAAAAAGAAGGTGAAAAACTCTCTATTGAGATGACTAAGGACTCTCATTTCTTACTGCTGAATGGCGAACCTATAGATGAGCCAGTAGCCAGTTACGGCCCCTTCGTCATGAATACGAAAGAGGAAATTTTACAAGCTGTTGAAGACTTTCAGGCGGGACGAATGGGGCGATTGTGAAGCTATTATAAACAGTTACCAATTTGGATCAGATTGCTCTTATATACTTAGGAATTATTGCTCGAGTTCTCTCATAATAGAGGTATGAAAAGTCTCACTTTCTCGTCCGTGTTGGTTTTTGTTATTTCTCTCAGCGCTCCATTTGCCGAAGGTGGTAGACTTAAGTCCTTTGAAAAAAATCTTAAATCTCCGCCAAAATCAGAAGTGGAAGCTCCTCCGAGTCGAGGAGACGGTTCCTCCACCGATTCGTCGGACGACTGTGGTTTCTTTTGTGTTCTTGTGCGCATTCTTGATCTTTTTGGAACGAATGAAAGTGACGACTATTCGAGTCCAAGTCTCTATAAGGGGGTGGACTCAGCTGGGAGTGGGAATCTCTATGCCAGTAGCAATGAGAATTATCTTTCCGCAGATCAAATCGCCGGTGAAGAGACCTACGATTCACAATTTGAAATTTCGACTGGCCTCAAGGGTGGAGAAGGAGCTCTTTCAGGAATGGATCTGGACTTTGATGCGAAGTTGGCTGCCTTCTACATTAAAGCCAATTTTAATTATCTGACAGAAAGAGAGGACACTCTGTCGATAAACTCCTATGGAGTTGGGTTTAACTTCGACCTCGGGGCCAAATTAAATATGGGGTTTCTAATTGGACTGCAGACCAGCGAAGGGCAATTCTATCAACAGGGTTTTCTGGCCGGGTTCTCCTTAGATCTCAAATTAAAGCCATGGATGTGGTTTGTTCTCGACTATCAGAATAGTCAATACGAGAACAATTCAATTAATGAATTTAAAGTTGGTATGAGATTCTATCCCAGTAAAAATGTGTTTATTGAGCCATATGTGCAAAGGCAAAGTTTAGAGTACACAAGTGATAGTTTGAATTTTGCAGGATTAAGTCTTGGCCTTTCATTTTAATAAGTGCTAAACACGAAGGTAATGGAAGAAAAAAGAATTCAATCCTATAGCGAGTTTTGGTCCTTTTATTTAAGTCAGCATCAAAATCGAGTTTGCCAAGTTCTTCACGTTTTTGGAACTCTCGGAGCCTTAGTTCTACTTGCCACAGTGGTTAGTTTACAGTTTTGGTGGGGACTTCTTGCCGTTCCCGTTTTTGGTTATGGGTTTGCATGGATTGGACACTTTGTCTTCGAAAAAAATAGACCTGCAACTTTTCAGTATCCGTTTTGGTCTTTAATATCAGACTTTAAGATGGTCTACTGGTTCTTTAGCTCCTCCAAAAAGCGTTAAAAACTCATCTGAAGGTGACCGCCACCGCCCTCCCAGGACCGTCCTCCTCCGAATTCATCGAGATCGAAAGTAAATGAGAGTCGTAAAAACAGGTTTTCAGCTGTTTGATAGATAAGGAAATAGTTAAGACGAGATTGTATGGCGATTTTCTTGCCACCCTCTGCCAATAGTTCTTCGTCTCCTTGACTGGTGCGGCTCGTGACCTCTAGTCCGAAACTATTCTTCCAGTTACTGTCTGATTTTTCGGTAAAATTTATAAAAGGCAAAAAGTCTGTAACCTGAGAAAAGAGTTGATTCTGCTGGTCGGTCCTTAATGCGAAGGCTAGGCCGATATCTGTTGACCAATTTTCAAAAAAAGAAAATCGGTTCATCGAAAAAAGAGACTCAATTTTTTGAAACTGATAATTTGTATGCGTAGTAGTTGTTGCGAGTCTTCGATCCCTCTTATCGTACTGGATTGAGAACTCGTAGTCATAGAGGTTCGATCTTTTTAAACCTCTAAACATGAGGCTGAGTTCTCTGTAGGATCTGCGTGTATTAGTGACTTCAAAAATTCGAGCAATCTGAGGCGTGTAGCGAACACCCGTTTCAAATTGAAAGTCTTTGCTGTTGATATCTTCAAAAAATAAAGCGTAAACTGCCGAGGACCTACCGTCGAACTTATCCTGATCAAAAGTTTTTTTGTTCTTATCGAAGTCGAGCCAATGAACACTCAGTCGTGACCGCATAGAGTTCAATAAATCCCACTCTATAAAAAAACCAAAGTCATCCTTGGATTTGTCAAATTCGGCTTCTCCAAACAAACCAAGGTGAAAAGACTCAGACAGAGAATACTTGAGCTCGAGGGTAAAAAACTCACTAAGGCTTTCGTAGTCTTGAAACTCTCTGAACAGCAGTCGAAAATGAAAATTTTCGGAGAAATCCTTTTTTAGAAAAAGCAGTCTCTCGTTGTAAAATTTTTCAGTACTCATAGAACCAATCGACCATAAGAAGCCCACGGACTCGTTTCTGATTTTCAGCCAATCACTGTACTTAGCTCGATAGGCGAGGATGTCGGACCGATATTCGGAATCGACCTGTTGTGGCTCTGGGGCTTTTAAAAAAAGGCCTTCACTAAACGAATTATATTGAAAAAGAAAGTCAAAACCAAAACAGACGGAAGAGTTGAATAGGATAAATAGGGGCAAAATCACCTTAATCACTCGTACTTCCTCCCTGAAGACCTTGATGCGTTGAGTATGGTTGTTTCCTAAGATCCTATCTTAGAATGGGACCTGTCTCAACGAGCAAAGCGCTAGGAAGTTAATTTGGCCCAGTCAGATATTCATATAGAAGTTAGAAATGCAAATTTTAAAGACATCGATGCCATTATCGAACTTGTTAAAAAGGTATATAAAACGATGCCTTCTTATAAGCGAGAAATGATCCGGGGACAGATTAGCCACTTTAAAGACGGGTGCTTTGTCGTACTGGTTAACGATAAAATTGTAGCCTATTCAGCGAGCCTCATAATTTCTGAAAAGAAGGCACTTGCCCCTCACACATGGTCTGAAATCACCGCCGGTGGATACGGTTCGACCCATGACGAAAATGGAGACTACCTTTACGGTTATGAAACCTGTGTTGACCCTGAGATTAGAGGGAACCGAATAGGCGCTCGTATATATAAAGCTCGACAAGAACTCGCTAAATACTGGGTCCTTAAAGGAATCGTTTTTGGCGGGAGAATTCCTAACTATGCTAAACGCCACAAGAAGGTCGGAAGTGTTCGCGAGTATGTCGAAGCTGTGATTGATAAGAAGTTTAAGGATCCAACTCTTGGTTTTCAGTTGAGACGCGGCTTCGAAGTTATCGGTATTCTCGAAAACTACATCCCAAGTGACAAAGAGAGCATGGGTTATGCGGTCCATTTAAAGTGGGATAATCCAGCCTATACCGCCATTGAAACTTCAAAGGATAAGCCTTTACGACAAAATTCAGTACGTGTTGTAAGTGTTCAGTATCAACAAAGGCCTGTTAAGAGTTTTGATGAGTTCGCGCAAATCGTGGAATATTACGTCGATGTGGCAGGAGACTACCAGGCAGACTTTCTTTTGTTTCCTGAACTCTTTACCATGCAGCTTCTCTCTATTAAGAATGAGGAAGTTCCTCCGGATGTAGCGATCGAAGCTATGACAGTTTATACTGCTCGAATTCAAGAGCTATTTAGAAGTTTAGCAGTTAAATACAATGTCAATATTATTGCGGGCTCGCATCCGACTCGTCAGGATGGTCGGGTCCTTAATGTTTCTTATATTTGTTTAAGAAATGGGGATATTAAGGAGCAAGCAAAAATTCACCCGACTCCCGATGAAAAGTATTGGTGGAGTATAGAGGGTGGAGATAAGCTCGAAGTGATTGACACCGATTGTGGTCCAATTGGTGTTCTGATTTGTTATGATAGTGAATTTCCTGAACTCTGTCGACATTTAGTGAATCAAGGAATTCACTTTTTATTTGTTCCTTTTCTAACAGACAACAGACAGGGGTATTGTCGAGTTAAGTACTGTTGCCAGGCCCGCGCCGTAGAAAACCAAATCTATGTCACCATGGCAGGAAACGTAGGTAACTTACCTAGAGTTAAAAACCTCGATATTCAGTACGCTCAGAGTTGCATACTAACCCCTTGTGACTTTCCGTTCTCAAGAGATGGTATTGCTGCTGATACAAGTCCAAATGTCGAGATGGTTGCTATTGCAGACTTGCGAATAGATACATTGCTCCAGGCTCGACAATCGGGTGCTGTTAGAAATCTACTTGATCGGCGCCATGACCTCTATTCGGTCAATTGGCACCGATAAGCTTTTTAAAAGTTTGGCTTCTCGAGCCGAAGACTGTGTTTATTGACACAGATACAGCGCGCGCGTTTTATTTTTTATTTGAGATAGAGTGGAACTCTTTCTTAGGACTGACCAATAGCGAGCACCGCCTTTCCATTTACCACTCCACTTGCCCGAGATGACTCCATCGCGATCAACCCAGCGTTCGATAATTCGCAAACCACATTGAAGATTGATTTTAGCATCGTGAAGATCTTGGCCCGATTGAATTGGACATTTGTATCCACGAGCGCTTTCGTAAGAAAGTTGCAGTAGCCCTCTACTAATTACTCGACGGCCTGTTGAGTCCGTAAAGGCTTCGGTGTATTTAACTTCAGGTCGATGGTTGCTTTCGAAGCGAGCCATTGCCGCAAGAAGAGCGATCCAAAAATACTTCCTTTCAGTTTGACCAAGCTTTGCGTAGTTAGGACAAAAAGATGTGATGTCACCAACTTTATGCTGAGTTAAATCTGGAACGATAGAATCGATTCCATAAAATATTGATTGATTCCACATATCCACTTGCTTGTGTCGACCGGTCCAGTCAAAAGTTGGCCAATTGGCAGAAGCAATTCCCGAGTAAAATAAAACTAAACTAGTTAAAATTAATATCCGCATAGTACCCCCTAGTGCTGATCCCCTTATTTATGATGGAGTGAATCTGGTCATTAAGAAACATCTAGGTTTAAAAATGATCTATGCGTTAAGACCAAAGACGCCACCACGCTTGGTCAAATGAGCGAGATAAATGCTTAATAGGATAAGTTTTTTTCAACAATTTGTCGTGCAGCTGAATTAATTTCAGACGAGTAACACTAAAGGCTGGTACACCGTGTTTTAAAAATGAAAAGCTCAATTAAGGTCTGTAGTCGAATCGTCTTGCGAATTACTAATTGAATGGGCGCGCTTGTTTAATCCAAATTTGTCGATCGCTTCCGTAGAGCTTCCATTCAAGGTCAAGTTTAAACTCTTCGATGGAGCTC
>JAUHWN010000026.1 GCA_030424665.1 Bdellovibrionia bacterium
AGACCGAGACTATATTCGCCACCAAAAGTGACCAGTTCTTCGATGAGATGTCTTTGTTGGTTCACTTTAATGGGATAAACGCCTTGAAACCCGCCTTTATATTCGCACTCTTTGATGGCATTTTGGAAGCAAGTGTTTAAAAGTCTGACACGGCTTTTTGTTAAATCGGCAAGTCTGATTAGTACGGGAGTGCGAATTCCTCGCTGTCTGAGCTCTAATGTCACTTTATAGAGATCTAGCTTCGCTCCAGAAGGTCCTTCTGGGGTCGCAATGACGTGCCCCTTATCGTTAATATCGTAGTAACCGGCTCCCCAGTACTTGATACCGTAGAGCTCTTTTGCCTTGTCAACTGTCCAACTGCTCAATATTACTTCCTTTTTAGGGCAAGGCTACTTTTTAACAATGAGGTTCAGAATTCGCCCAGCTTTATATATGACTTTTGCAAGCTCTTTGCCACCAATATGGGATTCCACATTTTCTACTGATCTTGCAGCCTTAAGGGCCTCTTCCTCTGTGGCATCTTTGGCGAGCTCTATAGAGCCGCGAACTTTACCGTTGATCTGAACGCCAATGGTTACAGTGTCGTCGATAGTCAGCTGAGGATCGAATTGAGGCCAAGGAGCCTGGGCAACAAAAGTCTCTTCCCCCATTTTATGCCAAACCTCTTCGGTTATATGGGGTGCAAATGGTGAAAGCAACACAGTTAATGCTTTTAAAACAGAAGTTGGACGATTTTCAGATTTGTAAACCTCATTGAGTAAAATCATCATGGCACTAATTGCGGTATTAAAACTGAGGCTTTCGATATCTTCCTCAACTTTTTTAATCGTCTTGTGCAGAGTTTTATTGAGCTCCATTGAAACTTCGCTGTCATCACCAATATAATTTCCACTGTCATCGACACAAGCGCGCCAGTACCTGTCTAGAAAACGCTTAACACCGTCAATACCTTTTGGGTTCCAGGGTTTATCTCTATCCATGGGGCCGAGGAATAAAATATAAACACGAAGGGCGTCGGCTCCATTTTCGACTTTAATATCATCGGGATTTACTACATTACCTCGAGACTTGGACATTTTTTCGCCATCTTCACCCAGAATCATACCCTGGTGAGCGAGCTTATTGAATGGCTCGTCAGTTGTTACGAGTCCAGCATCGAAGAGAACCTTTTGCCAGAATCTTGAATAGAGAAGATGGCCTACCGTGTGCTCTGGTCCACCGATATAAAGGTCTACGGGCATCCAATAATTCTGGCTTTCTTTGCTAGCAAATTCTTCAGTGTTGTGCGGATCGCAGTACCTCAGAAAGTACCAGCTTGAGCCGGCGGACCCAGGCATCGTATCTGTTTCACGTTCACCACCATCATAAGATAACCAATCTTTAGCATTTGATAGTGGAGCTCTACCATCCTCTGATGGTTCATAATTATCAACTTCAGGCAGAAGAACAGGAAGTTCGTTATCGGGAACGAGCTTTAGATCACCACTCGGGTAGTGGACAACGGGAAATGGTTCACCCCAGTATCGTTGTCTTGAGAAAAGCCAGTCGCGGAGTTTATAGGTGATTTTCTTCTCACCAAGACTTTCTTTTTCGAGGTGTTCGATCATTGCCGTGATGGCCTGGGATTTATCGAGGCCGTCTAAAAACTGCGAATTAACGAGTTTTCCGTCGCCGATAAATGGAAGATCCTCTTTGCTTTCGAGAACTCTTTTAATTTCAATACCGAATTTTTCCGCAAATTCAAAATCTCTTTCGTCGTGGCCGGGTACGGCCATAATAGCGCCCGTACCATAATCCATTAAGACGTAATCGGCAGTCCAAATAGGAATCTCTTCACCGGTAAGAGGGTGAAGACAGTGAGCGCCGGTAAATACTCCCGTTTTAGTGGTATCAGATTTACGGTCAACTTCGCTTCGTGAAGAGGCCTGCTGAATATAATCTTCGACTTTGGCTTTATTTTCTGAAGTGGTAATGACTTTTGTAAGGGGGTGTTCTGGGGATATCACCATAAAGGTAACACCAAACAATGTATCTGGCCGAGTTGTAAAGACGCGAAATTTTTCGTCGTGATCTTTTATTTTAAAATCGACCTCAGCACCTTCGCTGCGACCGATCCAATTTTTTTGTCCTTCTTTCGTGCGCTCTGGCCATTCGATTTTTTCTAAGTCCCGAAGAAGTCTGTCGGCATAGTCTGTAATTTTTAACATCCACTGCTTCATGGGTTTTCGAACAACCGGATGTCCTCCACGCTCACTCTTGCCATCGACGACCTCTTCATTGGCAAGAACAGTTTTAAGGGCGGGGCACCAGTTCACTGGCACTTCTTTTTGGTAGGCGAGTCCTTTTTCGTATAGCTTCTTGAAAATAAATTGCGTCCATTTATAAAAGCTTGGATCACAGGTTGAAACCTCCCGGCTCCAATCAAAACTGTATCCAAACTCGATCAGAGTCTTGCGAAAACTTTCAATGGCTGCTTTTGTGGTTTTTTCAGGGTGAATTCCGGTTTGAATGGCGTACTGTTCGGCGGGAAGTCCAAAGGCATCGTAGCCCATTGGGTGAAGGACATTAAAACCTTTGTTCCTTTTAAATCGCGAAATAACATCCGTAGGGGTGTAAGAGGCTAAATGACCAACGTGGAGGCCTTTCCCGGACGGGTAGGGAAACATATCGAGAGCATAATACTTTGGTTTTGACGAATCATTTTGAGCTTCAAAACCTTGTTTTCTTGCCACTCTTTTTGCCATTTACTGTCGATATTCTTGTGATCGTAGGCCATTTTCCCTCATCTCCACTAATTATGACTTTTTACTAAACAAAATCCCCAGCCCATGAGCTATATGCAGTGCTCTAGAAAGTCTGGCTCTTCTATATCCTGTTGGAAAAGTTCTGACAAGTCATGTCTTATTCGATATCCTTATAGTATGGGAGAGAAGCAGAGTATTCTCGTTGTGGATGACGATCTAGACAATTTAAAGCTGGTATCTCGAACCCTTGAACACATGGGGTACGAGGTCTCTACGGCATCTTCAGGTGAAGAGGGGTTAAAACGTCTTGGTGAAAATACTCCAGACCTCATCCTTCTCGATATTAACATGCCTGGTATGAGTGGTATCGAAACCCTTCGCTTAGTGCGAAAGAATGACAAACACGTTTCAATTATTTTTCTAACAGCGAAATCTGAAACTGAAGATGTCATTGTTGGGCTCGATGCTGGAGCTGATGATTACATTCGCAAGCCGTTTGATCCGCGGGAATTATTGGCAAGAATCAAAGCTCAGCTAAGAATTAAAGATCTACACGATCAACTTCAAGAAGCTAATGCCAAACTTAAGCAACTTGTTGATATCGATGATCTCACGGGTTTGTACAACATGCGCTCAATTTACAAAAAATTAGATTTCGAGCTCGATCGGGCAAGGCGATATGATGGTAGTATTGCTGCTGTAATGATGGACATGGACAACTTTAAAGCTGTCAATGATGGACATGATCATTTATTTGGAAGTTTTGTTCTTAGTGAGGTTGGAAAAATTATTCGAGAAAATATTAGAACGGTCGACTTTGCTGCTCGCTATGGTGGTGACGAATTCTTAGTTGTTCTCACCCATTCCCAGGGTGAGGGGGCAAAAAGTTTTGCTGAACGTCTACGAGGTAAAATCGCTCAATACCTTTTTAAACAGGGTAAAGATGAAATTAATTTAACTTCGTCAATTGGTTTGGCTTTTTGTGAAGATGGTGACGTAGGGATCGATGCGAGAGAGCTCGTCCGACAGGCTGATAATGCCCTATATCAGGCCAAGCGAGAAGGTAAGAACCGTGTTGTTGCCGTAAAGGCCGAAGCGGGACAAATTATTGATCCGAAGCTTGCACGCAAGCACGTCTAGTTTAAAATACATTCATGAAAATTTTAAATGGTCTCTATGATTTCAAGCATTTCGATTTATCTGTAATTGATTTGGATAGCCGGGTTTTAAAAAAGAATCCCCTGGGTGATCCGACCAGTAGACGGCATCCTGTTCTCATTCCAAAGTCGCGAACGATCAATTCAAAATTTCCTGTTGTGCTCATACTCTCTGGTTATTTAGGGAATGGAGATTTTCGTTTTAATTTAAAGGCTTTTGAAGAGAATCAGCCCCAACAGATAGACCGTCTAGTTGGTTCAAAGAAGGCACCGCCGGCTCTTTATGTTTTTGTTGATGCTTTTACCTATTGGGGAGGGAGCCAATTTATCAATAGCGCTCTTTGTGGAAAGTACGAAGATATGATTGTTAAAGAATTGGTTCCCAAAATCAAAAACGAATTTCCCGTAGATGATATCGGAAAGAAGTGGATGGTCATGGGTGGATCGAGTGGGGGGTATGGAGCACTTCACCTATCTTCAAGTCATCCTAAAGTGTTTCCGTGGGCCATTGCCTTGGCCCCTGATAGCCTTTTTGAAGTGAGTCTTCTGCCCGAACTTTATGAGGCTCAAACCGAGATAGCTAATCGTGGTGGTCTTAAAGAGACCAGCCGGCTTCATAAAAAGGGCAAGCTTTTAAAATCAAGGAATGGTTTTAAGGTATTAAATGCACTTGCCATGTCAGCTTGTTATGGCACGAAAAAGTGGCACGATAAACTTCCACATTTTCCGTTTAACACGGACACTTTAGAAATTGATGTCGGAGAGTGGAAAAAATGGCTGGAAAGAGATCCTGTACGTTTTATACCGCGACGAAAAAAGAATGTTAAGCTGCTGAAGGGTATATACCTGGCTTGCGGAAAAAGAGATCAATTTCAACTTCACTATGGAAGTCGGCGAATTCGAACGTCCCTTAAGATGATGAATGCCAAAAATGTTTATGACGAATTCGATGGTGGGCACTTTGATTTAAGTACACAATTACCCAATGCACTTTCATGGCAGGCTAAAAAATGGAGGATGGTCTGAAGATTTTAAGATCTTGAATAGACCATCCATTTTTTATTTTTCTAGAGAATTGTCCCTTGTTTTCTTCAATAATTTCATGGGGTTTCGCTCAATAGAATTTGTATATAAATTTGACAGATATCCCTTGTAAAACTAACAAAACTTAAGTATTACAAGCACCTAATGCAAAGCGTTATGAGGTGAAGTTGTGTCTGTTCGGCTTTTAATTAAAAAGTTTGTTGGTTTTTTCCTACTCTCTTACTTGGTCTTTTCAAGTCAAGCTTGGAGTTACCAAGTTCAATCGCGGAGTGCTTGTTATCGCCCTCCTGAAGTGGGTTACCCACTGAAGATGGAAATGCAGGTGAGTTTGCAAAAGCTCAATGAACTTGGTTTGGTACCTGACTTTGTACTTTTTGGATTTAATAGTGAGCCGACTAATAATTTTGAATTAAAAGTCTATGTAAAAAATCGAATTTCCGAAACCAAAGACCTCGTATTTAAAAAGCAAATGACCCGTGAGGAACCTGTATTCAATGTCTCGATTGATCAAATTCGCTCAAAGGCCTACAGTGAAGTCAGCCTAGAAATAAAAATTTCAGAGAAACAATCTGCAATTGGTTTTATCGTGGTCAATGGTGCATCTACTGAGCTTGTTGATCTGATGACATTTTATGTTCCTACCAAAGAAAGTGGCGCGGATCTTCACGAACAATACAATGAGAAGTTGCTACTTAATAATGAACTCAATGAAGAAGCTGTGGCGATCGATCAATCAAGTCTACTCATGGCAAACGAGGCAATCCAGGTCGAAGAAAAACACTTTGAGTGTGACTGTGCTAACAACAAAATTTGTGAAGGCATGTACGCGTTCAAATATGAAGATACGGCTCCCGCTGGCCTTCCTGAGTCACAACTTGGTGGTTTTTCTGGGACCGTTGGTGCGCTTTCGATGGTGAGTCCCTATAAAGATCTTTTGTCAGAAACAAATATCTTTCCCAAAGCATATATCGTACGAAGTGTAAATGTTGATTCTGTCGTAATTAGTCCAAAAGACTCGTTGGAGCCCGAGTATCAGGTTAGCACCGAAGATGTTTTTTCGGTTTGGCCAAGTGATAATGAGAATTTAAAACCAGTGGGTACGACGGCTTTAGTACCAAATTTAGGATATGGACTTGGCCGTTTGATGCTCGATGATAGTCTTTTGGTAAACACAGGTGCGACTGAGGGTGGTCCTCTAACCAATGGCCTAATGAAGGTATCAGTGGTGGGATATTTGCCAGTCAAGGGACAATATCAATATCGAGCTATGCTATTAAAGGTTGAGGCGGACGCTCTTAATCCAGATTCATTTGACTATAATTCTAGGCTCGAAACACCTTTATATATGGTGGCGGCCGGTGATCACTATTTGTTTTACGACGAAGATAACCTTTGTGGTCAAGTTGATGACAAAGAAGTTTGCGTCGGCGATAAACTTCTAAGAGGGACTGACGAAGAGTTAGAAGTTTTTGCCATGAACCCTCGAGCTGCGGCGATTACTCCCGTAGAAATTTGGGCGGAAACAATGCCTCTAACGCCTATGATAGGTGGCCCTAGTTTTCTAGCAAGATCAAAACATCGAGAAGGTGATTTCTACGCTGTAAACTTACCTGATATTCGATATACGCACGACATATTCTTCGGCGTTGAAGATCGAACGACGGTAGCTTCTTTCGGTCTATCAAGAGGTGACCTCATCAAGACAGTTGTTGATGATAGAGAACTTCGGGTACTTGGTGCTAATGGTAAAAAAGTTGTTCTTGTAGATACTGAAAACAAAACCGCAGTCAGAGTAGATATTGAAAGCGACAAGTTTTATCGCGAAGGCACTTGTAAGAGAGAGCTTTGTCCGGGAACTCGAATTGCCAACATGAAGATGCTTGGCGAGACGATGGCGGGTAATTTCTTGTTTGAGGTAGAAACTGCTAGTGGCGTTAGCCGAGTTGCCATTGAGAGATCCTTCCGCTTTGAAGCTTCTAACCGCTATCAAGATCAGGTCTGCGATAGAGAAGACAAAGTTTGCAACGCAGACATAGTCATGGCTTTAGTAAATGGTCAATTGACCGAAGTCAATGTAGCGGCACTCAGCACTGTTTTAGGTGAATATCTCGTTACCGTAGTCAATTCTGAAGGAAATACCGAGGTGGTAAGAACGTCGGGTGGCGATCGCAGCCTTCAATTTATTGGAAACCAATCATCCTGTAATGACGAAAGTCAGTGTTATCTCTTTAAACTTGGTTCTGATAGAGAATTCGCAGTAAGAGGTCTTGCTAAAACTTTTGATGGCAAAAACGAAATCGTCTCTGTCAATGGCGAGTACCTCTATCTTCCTCTCGGAATTAGTTTTGAAAATCTCGGTGGCTCCGGTCCTTATAAGACATATATTGATCGAACAAACATCCAAAATTATGAAATAAAACCACTTTCGGATGTGGATGAGAGTTACCTTGTGGGTTTTTATAACTCTGAAGAGGGAATGCGATCAGTTGCATTGACTGTTAAAGGTGGAGTCGCTGGCTTTAGTTTTCAAGCGCCAAATGTATTGTCCTTTAAAGATGGTGCGTGCACGAGTGTGAGTGGCTTTTGTGTCGGTCAAGAACCAGGTCAAGGTGACGATGGCCTATATATTTCTGATATAAGATTAACAGGTGAATATTACCTGAGTGGACTTACTAACGTCGAAATGAAATTGAATCAGCTCGACTTCAAAGTCTACGAAATGGGAACGGAAATCCTCTATAGAGCGAGCCAGGATTCGATGCCTCGATTCGTAACTCCTGTGGGTCGAGCAAATTACTTGCTTCCGTATTCCAATGAGAAGTCAGTCATTATTGTGGAAACTGAAGACACGACTGAACTCTTTGTAGCAGACAACAGCAATCTGATTCCAGCTGAGACCTGTGTTCACGAGTTCTGTGAGTATTGGAATAACAGAAGTTTAGGTTTCCAAATTTTGAATCTTAACGACGATGGTATGATCGTCATAGAAGATGCAGCCGAAATGGGTGCATTGGGCCCTGGTCTCAATATAGAGCCAAATGCTTGTGTCGAAGGTAATGGCCAAACTCTTTGCAATGGTTCTAGAGTTTATAGAAAGTCTCAAAGAGAAGACCTCAGCTTCGACGGTATTGTTGTTGGCTCTTACCAGGATGGTTCTCGGACCAAGTTCTTACTTTCGAGCCAAAGCGGCGATACAGTTGGGCAATTGGTTCAAGGAGTTTTAAGTAATACCGTAATCAAGGCAGAGGGTTGTTCGGATATGAATGTATGCGCTGGTGATGTGATCTACTCGCAAGGAAATATCAGGGTCGAGTACTTTGGAAACTATGTGCAAAGAGATCTTGAGATTTTTGCGCTTCTATCTAGTAATGATTTCGAAGAATTTGATGGTCAGTTTATTAGCGAGGGTTGTCTGCAAGATGGTATCGATGATCTTATTTGTGTCGGAGAAGAGTACCGAGTGAACTATGTAGACCGTTTAGGTGGAGTTACTGCTTCAGTCCTCATTGGTTTTAAAGAAAAAGCTAATGGTCAAAGGAAAGCAATCTTTGTTCCAACGACGGGTGAATACCTAGGGGAGATGTTTCAAGCTGACCTAAAGGATCGAGATGTTTTCTTGGATCGAATTCCGACCTATTGTCAGCTCAATCCAGAGTTGCGTTGTTCGGAAGAAGATAAGGATGTTTCGGCTGACAATGTTTTTTATAGTGAATTTATTAATGATCTAAGTGGTTTTTATTCACAGTCTCAAGAGCCTGTGATGAGTCTCCCTCATTAATTTGGTTCTAGAAATTTGATAAAAAAAGGCTGAGTTTTAACTCAGCCTTTTTTGTTTTAGAACCCTCCTGCGGCTCCTTCGCCGCGAGAATCGAAACTGGCTTCGAGCCACTTCTTATCATTGATTCGAATGGCTTGAACTTTTGAATGCCAGGACTCCTCTATTTTGTGACCTTTTTCACGTAACAAGTTGAGGACGTCAGGAGAGTGCCTCTTAGTATCGACATAAAGGGTATCGGGTAAAAATTGGTGGTGAACTCGAGGCGCTTGAATGGCCCAATCAACATCATAGCCGTTAGCGAGAACTCGATACAGAGTCAGTAAAACGCCGTTAATAATTCGAGGTCCTCCGGGAGCGCCAACTGACAAAACGGCTTTGCCCTTTTTGGTGACGATAGTTGGACTCATTGAGCTCAATGGTCTCTTGCCCGGCTGTACTAAGTTACCTTGGCCTTGAATAAGGCCATAAAGGTTGGGTTCTCCGGGACGGGTTGTAAAGTCATCCATCTCGTTGTTAAGAGAAATTCCATATTTATCTGAGGCGACATGAGCGCCATAATTTCCATTGAGGGTTACAGTGAGACTTACGGCATTTCCATTTACATCCATAACATTATAATGAGTTGTTTCTGAAGACTCCGCCGGAGGATTATCCTCTGTTAATGGAGTCAGTGCGAGGGTGCCATCGGTCTTAATTTTTTCGCCAAGTTCGTAAAGGTATTGATCGCTTGTTAGCTTCTCAACGGGGTTTTTGTGAAAGCTTGGATCACCTAGGAGAGCTCTTCCGCGGAATACTATTTTTTGAACTTCAGCGAGTAGGTGAAACTCTTCAGCACTTAATGTTGGTTTTTCGTCGACTTTTAGCTTTTCTAAGAGTTTTAAGGCCGCCTTTATAACTACACCACCGCTACTCGGAGGGGGCATTAAATTTACCTCAAAACCTTTAAAGTTTGTTTTTAGAGGCTTTAGCCAACGAGGTTTGTAGGACTTCATATCCTCGATAGTCATATGACCACCAGCTTTTTTAACACTATTCACGATGTCTCGAGCTACGTTCTCTCTATAGAAAGGCACAATATTTCTATTTCTCATTTCTTTGAGAACTTTTGCCAACTTAGGCTGTTTCATGAGTTCGCCTGGCTTGTAGGGATTTTTACCTTTCTTTAGAAAAACACTTTTGGCTCCCTTGTTAAAACGTTGAGCGGCACGCTCTGTGTTTCTCGCCCACTCACCACTTACTTTGAACCCTTTTGAAGCTATTCTTATGGGGTAGGTAAAGAGCTGGCTCCACTTGAGTTTACCGTATTTTTGGTGCATTTCCCAAAGGCCAGCGGGAACTCCGGGAACTCCGACTGCCGTTCCGCCAAATTTTGAAGCGTCTTTAGATTTGTCCATATAATATTTAGGGCCCGTGTTTTTGGGGGCTGTTTCTCTGAAGTCGATGACATCAACATCCTTCTTTCCCATTTTAATGAGGGCGAAGCCACCGCCGCCAAAGCTTGCATTGTAGGGGTTAGTTACGGCAAGTGTAAGGCCTATTGTCACGGCCACATCCACCACATTTCCGCCTTTGCGAGCAATTTCCTCTCCGGCTTCAACGGCAAATGGATTAGGGGAGGTCATTAGGATTTTTGAGCCTTCAAATGGAACTGCTCCGGACTGGAGTGTGAAAGTGGTTACTAGGAGAACTGTAAAAATGTGAATCTTTCGCATCATTGAAAATCCTTTATAAATCGAATACTTACTATCAGATACGGATTCCAAAAAAAATGCAATCATTGGCGGGACTGTTGCGGATTGTCGCGTTTTCAGTTAGGAAGCCCCTATGCGTTCTCATAAGAAAATAACCAAAACAGCTGATGTCCCGAAGCCCAATAAGTATATTGATGCTCTATTAAACGAGCTCAGCGACTATGCCTTTGATGAAAGTAGAGTACCCGGCTTCAAAGGAAGATGGCGAGAAGAGGTTTTTGCAGAGTCCAATAGCTACCCCATCGATTTAGAAATCGGTACTGGAAATGGTTATCACTTTGCCCATAGAGCCAAGGCTCATCCGGAACGGGGGTTTTTAGGCATGGAAATAAAGTATAAACCTCTTATTCAGTCTATTAAAAGGGCTCTCAATGACGATTCGACTCATTGTCGAATGTTGCGGTTCCACGCCAATGAAATTGAATCAGTTTTTTCTAATGAAGAAATTGATAATGTCTTTATTCATTTTCCGGACCCTTGGCCCAAGAAGAGGCATTTTAAAAATAGACTTATTCAGGAAGATTTTTTGGACAAAATCTTTGCAATCCAGCGTGAGGGTAGTTTTTTAGAATTTAAAACTGATTCCTATTCTTATTTTGAGTGGGCTATGGAACGTTTTGAAAAATCAAAGTATAAAATAGATTATCAAACGGAAGACCTTCACGCCAGTAGTGAAGTGGATCATAGTTTTTTGACCCACTTTGAAAAAATATTTGTATCTAAAGGGATTCCTATCAATTACGTCCGTCTTGTTAAAATCTAGTGAGATTATTTGCAGATTTCACGATCAACGTAATTCGTTTTAATGGGATGTTTGTACTCAGGCCGTGCGCCAAACATTCGAGAGAGCTGAACTTCATCATTAGGAAAGAGATCTCTAAAAATCGAATCTTTTAGTTGATCTTGAATGCTGAATTCCAAAGGCGTATCGAGCAGAAGTGGCTCTTCTGAGTTAGTTAGGTAGCTCTGCCAAGTCAAAATCTTACTTAGGAAGTTGACTTGGATACCTGAAAATATTTGCATGGGGATGGGCCCGGCGGCGAAACCATTCTTCATAACTGCAACTCCTTGGCAATCTGAATGAAAGCGAAAATCAAATTTCACATTGTTTTTGAAAGACAATTGATCCGAAGGCTGCTGGACGATTTTTCCATCGACATAGATGGACATTAAGTTTGCAGGGTTTTCGTTTGAGTAAACAAATTGCCTTCCTAGTGGAGCGTCGACGAGATAAATCAGTTCATTTGTTGAGACCTGAAGTTCATTGAACCCTTTTAAGTAAACTAAAGAATTAGAGGAGAGTGGGTCTTCCGTTGAAATTGACAGAAAAAGTTTGCCCAGACCGGTATCTTCATCGAATTGGTGTGTGAGTTCGAAAGATAAAGTTTTCTTTTTTTCGATGGGATAGAGGAGTCTAAATTTTGGGCTAAAATATTTCTCTCCGGTTTTTGCTAAGGCGTAAATTCGACAGTAGAAGGGTTTATTGGCGTATTGTCGGCCTTTGTTGATCAGTTCAGAGAGATTGAAGTTATTGATTTGATCAACTTCAAGAATTTGTACTCCATCGTCACAGAGAAGTTGTGTTTGGCCAGAAACTCCGGGTAGTCCTGTTATGCGATAGTGGGCGGAGTTCTGACTTAAGAGAGTTAAGTTATTGTCTCCCAGAGAGTTATTAAAAGATTCATCGGTGATATTAAAATGATAAAAGTCATCGGTACCTCCAATGTCCTTTTCTCCAAAATCAAAGATAACACTGTCCCGATTGAGTAAATTGAGTTTGAGTTTAAAAAAGCAACTGATCTTACTTTCTTTTGCTGTTGGTTTTAGTATTTCTTTTAGAGGAAGGGTGTCGGCTACAAGGGGACTTTGCTGGGAATTGAACTTTGTTTTTATTTCTTTAAAGCGGTGGTGCCCTTTGGAGCACTGTGATTTTATTTCAAAACTTCGCCAAGGATTCGAGGGGTTTTGTTGAATTTCTATTTTTTGATTAATATTAATTTCCGGTGAATTAAAAAGCGAACTTGCTATAACCTCAATTTCTTTAGTTTTGTTTTCAATGACTTCTGGATTTTGATTTTTGTTTTCGGCCCAGTTTTCTCCACAGGCACTCAAAAATAGGATTGCGAACCCAGCGGTAAAAAATCGTTCGATACTAATCATAGCTTCCCCCTTAATTTGTTTATAGGTGCTTGGATTAGCAAATTTGTTGCCAGGTCCTATTACCAATAGGCAGCATCAACCCGCAGATCTCCGAGAATTCGGCAAAGGCAACTGACCCTTTGATCCGGCTTTAAACCCTCTTTTTTGGCCAAAGTAATTTCTTTCTCACCAGGTTGGCTAAGGTTTTCTTGGCCTTCGAGGATTTGTAAAACACAATGGCCACAGACTCCATCGAACTCACAGGAATTGGCTACCGGTCGTCCAGCATTTTGGACGGCTTTCATTAAATTCTTATTTTTAGGAACTTCAATTTCAGTCCCGTCAACGAAGGATAGTATTGGCATAAAATGACTTAGAAAAATTGAGATTATTCGATTCTTCGACTAGTTTAGCTTTCATGGATGAAGCAATTCAAGAGCAATGGTTGATATTTGGTGGAAGTCGAGGCCTGGGCCTTTCTTTACTAAAACTTTGTGCGAAAGAGCCTTCCGGTCGCTTTTTGCCCCTTTCGATTTCTCGAAAAAGGGGAGAACTTGAAGCCAATCAAAAGCATTTCTCCTGGGACCTAGCTCAGGGACCCTTGTTTGATGAGAAATTTTCAGAAATTAAAAATCATTTGGGATCGAGCCCAATTAGAATCCTATACGCAGCAGGTGGAGGTCCCTATGGTGCTTTTTCGAAGAAGGCTTTCAAGGATCACCAGTGGGCCTTTGAACTTAATTTTTTAAGTCCCGCGCGGCTTCTGCACTGGGCCCTCAATGATGACAGGCTGCGCCAGTTTATTTACGTGGGTTCCCAGGTCGCCGAGGATAAACCGGATCCCATGGCCTCTAGTTACGCTGCTTCAAAACATGGAATGTTTGGCTTAATTAAAAGCATTCAAGGAGAGAGCCCTCATTTGGATTTGAGGCTTTTTAGTCCCAGCTATATGGATACGGATCTCCTTCCTAAAAACGCCAAGGTCAGAGAGTCTGCTCAAATTTTTGCGCCAGATAAAGTCGGCGAGAAACTCTTCCAATGGATGCTGGACCCTTCGGGTAACAAGCATTATATATGGAAACCTTAAGAGGAATCCTGGAGGAAAAATGTCTCAGCCATCGCAGAAAATAGAAAATGTCATAATTATCGGTTCCGGGCCTGCGGGTCTTACGTCAGCAATTTATACGAGTCGAGCCAATCTGAGTCCTTTATGTATTGAAGGCGAAGAGGCTGGTGGGCAGTTGATGACAACGACGGATGTTGAGAATTTTCCCGGTTTTCCAAAGGGAGTTATGGGGCCAGAGCTGATGCAAATCACGCGTGAACAAGCGTCGCGATTTGGAACCCGTTTTATAACTAAGAATGTTAGTAAAGTGGATTTTTCATCACGACCTTTTAAGGTTTGGGTGGGTGACGATCTCTATCAATCCCATTCAATTATTGTTTCTACCGGTGCCAGCGCTAAATACCTTGGTCTTGAAAGAGAAACCGAATTGATCGGAAGGGGAGTTTCTGCCTGTGCAACTTGCGACGGTGCCTTTTTTAAAGATGTGGAGGTTGCCATTGTAGGTGGTGGTGATTCAGCGATGGAAGAGGCTAACTTTCTGACTCGTTTTGCCTCAAAAGTATATATCGTTCACCGTAGAGAGAGCTTCAGAGCATCAAAAATTATGGCAGATCGTGCGATGAACAATCCTAAAATCGAGGTTTTGTGGAATACTGTAGTCGATGAGATTCTCGGAGAAAATCAAGTCGAAGCTCTTCGTCTCAAAAACCTCCAGTCTGGTGAGACTTACGAAAAGAAATTAGAGGGACTTTTTGTTGCTATTGGCCATAAGCCGAATACAGATGTCTTTAAAGGACTTCTAGAAATGGACGATGTGGGTTATCTTATTACTAAAGACAAATCGACCTATACTTCCGTTGAAGGAGTTTTTGCTGCTGGTGATGTTGCTGATAGTGTTTATCGCCAAGCGGTTACAGCAGCTGGAACGGGTTGTATGGCTGCAATCGATTGTGAACGATGGCTTGAGTCTCAAGGTCACTAAAACTGAGTAAGGAAGTTTCATGTCCAAGGACAGCATAAATACCAAGGATCTGGTTAAGAAAATTGAGAAAATCACGCGGGATCGAATTACCAAAGAAGGTGTCGTCGATTTAGCAGAGTTTCGTCAGTTGAGGCAAAAGGAACAATCCCATACCCTGTTGATCATAGAAGATGATGAAACCATGCGAAGTGCTCTTCGTCGGATTTTTGAGTCCGAAGGTTATCGAGTTCTTTCGGCTGCAGATGGAACTCAGCTATCAGATGTTCTTGATGATAGCCCTATTGATTTAATTATTTTAGATATTGGTCTTCCTTGGATTAATGGCTATGAGCTCGCAAAACTTTTAAAAGAGCATAACGAGCTCAAGCAAATTCCCCTTGTTTTTGTCTCGGGAAAAACGAGTGAACTTGATGTAAAAAGAGGTTTTGAGGTCGGAGCTGACGATTATATTAAAAAACCTTTTGATGTGGATCAAATCAAGAAAACTGTTGGCACCCTTTTGAAACTCAACGATAAAGACAAAGATAAATAAGCGCTTCATTCCGATACATTTAGCTTTAGATTTAGTAAAAAATGAACTCTTTTTCGCGTCTTAGTGGTGGTCTATGGATTGCCATTAGATAATTAAACATGGCGAAGTCATCGAGCACGGGCAAGCTTTCAGAGAGCCTAGCAAAAGTTTTTTCTAATCCGAATCAGGACCATGCGGTCCTATTGAAGATCTTCGAGAATTTTCCATTGCCAGTTCTTGTTAAAAATTACTCTCAAGATCAAGAGGGAACTATCAGCTTCGCCAATCAATCCTACCTCGATTATTTGCATAAAGAACTTCACGAGGTCGTCGGTAAGAATCAAAGGGAACTTCACTGTCATAGAGATTTCACAGATAGCTTAATTCAGACGGATCAAATGCTTATTAAAGAAAACTTAGGACCCTCTGAAGCCTATGAAAGTTTTTTGGTTGATGGTGAGGTTCACCATATGCGCGCCTGGAAAATTGTAATATCTGACAATGAAGTCATTAGTATTGGCCTCGATGAACGGGAAACTTTAGATATTGAAAAGCAACTTGAGATCGAAAAATCAAGAAGTCTAGAGGCCGCTCGTTTATCATCTTTGAGTGACATGGCTGGTGGTATAGCCCACGAAATAAATAATCCGCTTTCGATAATTAAGATGTGTATTCAGGGAATAAGAAAAAACATTGAGAATAAAAAGGTCAGTCTATCTGATTCGCAAGTAAGGGATCAAATCAGCGGTTATCTTGAGAAAACTGATAAAACAATAGATCGTGTCGTGCAAATTATTAGGGGACTCAGAACCTTTGCGCGTGAAGGAACCGACGATCCGTTTGAAGAGATTTTATTGGAGGACCTTTTAGCAGAAACCATGGAGTTTACGAAGTTAAGGCTTAATTCTCTTGGAATTAAACTGGTGTTCGACATTCCCAAGGGTTTTACAGTGCAGGCTCGAGGTGTTCTACTCTCGCAAGTACTATTGAATTTATTAAATAACTCAATTGATGCTTTAACAGATCAAGACAGAAAGTGGATTAAGATCGGGGCCGTTGAAGCGAAGGGGCGAAAAATTATTCGAGTGACCGATTCTGGCGAGGGTATAGCTCCAAAACTTAGAAAGAAAGTCTTTAATCCCTTCTTTACCACCAAGGAGCCGCAAAAAGGAACGGGCCTAGGCCTATCGATTTCTAAAGGAATCGTAGAAGATATGGGTGGACGTTTTTATTACGACGATTCTTCGACAAATACTTCATTTGTTATTTCTCTCGCTCATCATGAAGACATTAAAAAAGCCTCATCAGAGTGAGGCTTTTTTATATTCAAAGATTTTCTTTAAAACTATTGCTTGCGTTCGGCGAGGCCGGCCAATTCCTTTGGTATTCCTTTGGGGATCGCTTCAAGAAGTTTCTTGGTATAATCCTCTTGTGGGTTTTCGTATATCGATCTTGAGTCAGCAAGCTCGACAACCTTACCGCCGTTCATAACAGCTAGTTCATCCGAAATAAACTTAACCACGGCAAGATCATGCGAAATGAAAATGTAGGTGAGATTAAATTCATCTTGTAAATCGAGCAGTAGGTTGAGTACTTGGGCTTGAACTGAAACGTCGAGAGCAGATACGGACTCATCACAAATTATAAAGTCAGGTTTAACAGCTAATGCTCGAGCAATACAAATCCTTTGTCTCTGTCCCCCTGAGAATTCATGGGGATAGCGGTTGAGGTGAAACGGCTCGAGATCCACTCGTTTCATGAGATCAGCAGCCATATCCTGACGCTCTGAGCGTGATCCGCCAAGATTATGGATAACCATGGGCTCCATAATCGAAGAACCAACCGTCATCCGTGGATTCAAAGAAGCGTAAGGATCTTGAAAGATGATCTGCATCTTCTTACGCATTTCTCTCATTTGTGTTTTGTCATAATTGGTAATGTCTTCGCCGTCGTAGATGATCTGTCCCTCAGTCGGTTCGATTAAGCGCAAGACGGTTCGCCCAAGTGTTGTTTTACCACAGCCAGATTCACCAACGAGCCCTAGAGTTCTGCCTTTGTAGACATTGAGGCTAACCCCATCAACGGCTTTAACATGGTCTTTGACCGTTCCGAAAATTCCACCGCGAATCGGGAAATGTTTTTTAATGTCTTTCATTTCCATCAAAATTTCGGAATCCCCGAGAGGTCTAATGATTCGATCTTGAACTTTTGAGTTGTCAAAAGACTTCTCTTTACCGCTTTCATCCATGAAGTCACTGACCATGGGAAGTCTCTGGGGTATGTGCTCTAGAGGAGGGCGACAGGCGATAAGCCCTCTAGTGTAAGGGTGATTCGCATTCTGAAAAATTTTTGAACACTTACCGCGCTCAACAATATCGCCTTTGTACATCACGATGACATCATCGGCGATATCACCAATGAGTGCGAGGTCGTGTGTAATAAAGAGCATGGACATATTAAAATCTTCTTGGAGTTTGGCCAAGAGTTCGAGAATTTGTTTTTGAATCGTAACGTCGAGAGCCGTGGTCGGTTCATCGGCAATAAGAAGCTTTGGTTCACAGGCGATGGCCATTGCGATCATAACTCTTTGCCTTTGTCCGCCCGACATTTCGTGGGGGTAGGATTTAATTCTCTGACTCGGGTTGGGGATACCAACTTTGTCGAGAAGGTCGAGAGCTTTTTCGTCGGCTTCTTTTTTATTCAGTTTTTGGTGCAGCCTTAATGTTTCACCAATTTGATCACCTACAGTAAATACAGGGTTGAGTGAGGTCATTGGTTCTTGGAAGATCATGGAGATGTCGTTTCCACGAACCTTTCTCATCTCTGATTCGGTTTTTTTAAGAAGGTCTTCACCTTCAAAGAGAATCTCGCCTTGTTTTATTATTCCCGGAGGCTGTGGGATTAAACCCATCATCGCAAGAGAGGAAACACTTTTACCAGAGCCCGATTCACCAACGAGACCCACGGTTTTTCCGCGAGGGATATCGTAAGTAGCACCTTTAACCGCTTGGACAGTGCCTTCATCTGTTTTAAACTCAACCCACAAATCTTTTACTTGAACAATCGAATCACTCATATCACTCAATCTTCTATTAAAGCTGCCCAAAATTCTCAATTAAAATGAGGTTCGTGGCGCGTTAAAACCCCAGAATCTGTCAGTTTTTTTACAACGGGAGGTGATTCGGGGGCAAGTCTCAAGGCTTCAATGAAGATTATTCATGACGCAGATCAGAGCGCCATCGGGGATGGTTGAAGTGGAGCCGCTTATCGCAGGTTTTGGAGACCACGGACTCGGTAATTTTTATAGATCCGAGTCTTTGAACGTGAATTTTACCAGAAGAGTCTTTTTTGCTTCCAGCGTGGACTTCCAGAAAAATCTCTCCATCCTGATTCTCGACTCGGAGCTCATCGCGAAAATCTTCAACATCAATGTTTTGCCCTGGGGCTGCCCTAATCATGATCCATTGGGGTGTAATGGCCTCCTCAGGCTCGTTCTCTCCCAGCTCGGCAATATTGTATACCTGGCGAATTCCGGGATTGCTGTCGGCCTTTCTGAAAGTCAAAGCGAGCTTAACCGTATACCAAAGGTGTTTTAGGACTTCGACCGTAGGAGATACCTTGGGTTCATTGGTCATTTCAACGCCTGTCCAATTTTCAGCTTTTGTTCCGCCGAGATCATCGACCACGAAAAAGTTAGCGGTCTTCACAAGGCGTGTTGGATCGAGAGTTGGAAAGAGCTTACCCGCCAAGGCCATGGCACGATTTTTTCCACGTTTCGTTGCATTAAGTGCCGTGGACGCTCGACCGATAAAGAGGGCCTCGCTGCCATTTTTAAAGTACCCAGTGTATGGGCTGTCTTCTGTCATTTGCCATGTACCGGCGAGACAAATTCCATTGGGGTGGGCTAATTTCACGGTTTCTTCCATCAAATCATTTTCGTCGGCGATGGTCCGCTTGGCATCGGCAAGAATCTTGTTTTGAAATCGTTCGAAGAGTGAAAGGTAATTCACTTTAATCTGTGGAAGTTCATAGGGGTCAGAAAGAACTTCATCCCAAATATGCAAGTAAGTGCTACCGTGGTATTTCTCAGGACCGTCTTCAGCAAAACCTGGAACACTCATTAAAAGTAAAAGAGATAAAAAAATTATTCGAAAAGTTTTCAATGGGACTCCGATACTAACAACTGATGAATAGTTCGCTCTCTAAATGGGGGTGTCACCCTTAGACCCCTTCTAAATTTAGAGAGTAACTAAGTTGTATTTCATTATTTTCAAGTTCTGTAACATTTAAGCCCTTTTTGATGTTAAGGGCCTTAGTATAATGATCCACTAGACTCAGACCGAGTCCTTGGCCCTTTTCCTTTTTAGTTCCTATTAAGGAAGTTAAATTTGAATGAGAGCTTTGAGATAAATTTTTTAGATGATAGGCATCTGCGGTATTTACAATCTTTACCATGATCCGAGATTCTTCGGCCTTAGTAGCGCTTAGATATATCTTCGAGTGAGGTTTGCTGAATTTGATCGCATTACCTAAGAGGTTACTTAAAATTTGATGCACAAAAGCGACGGGCTCTGTTTTAACCTTTAAATTCTCGTCTTCAATGCTGGTTTCAAGGCTTATGAATTTATGGAGGAGATCATCATTAAAAATCATTTCAGTTTTTTTGAAAATGCTAGAGAGATGGACTTCACTTAAATGGGTGTTTTCTGTTGGAGAGTCAATTTCTCTGGAGCGTTTTAAATTTTCTATTATTTCATTAATTGAAGTAATGGAAGCTTCAAGATTCACAATCGATTTATCTTCTTCGCCCAATTGTGACTTGAGTTTATGGAGGGAAAAAGTTGACCTATTTAAAGCATTGTTAATGTCATGAGATATTACTTTAAAGAGCATTTCATTGTCGGAGTTGCATTTCCGGATTAGTTCGACAAATTTTTCTAGCCGATCCTCTTTTGAGTTATCAATTTTTGCGTATAGGAATAGAAGTGTGATTGTTGTTACGAATGATAATAAAATAAAAATAGCCAGCTCATTGCTCATGGCTACGATGTAGGAATCAACTTCTGTATGGTAGAGTTTTGCGCTAACAACGCAAGACAAGAAACTAAGTATGCAAAGAAAGGAAAAAAAGAGGGCGTGGCGACTTTTTAACACGATAAAGGCGGTCGTGATCATGGGAGCGACTAGAAAAATATCCGTAGCATAGGAGAGCGGGTTTAAAACCCCATTCATGGTAATCATAATTAAAATGTAAACGAGCGCGAAAGCTCTAATCAAATAAGACTTTGTCTTCCAGTACCCAATCAGGAATAGGAGTGCAGCGGCGGTAGATTTCAAATATTCGATTGGCAACTCGTTAATCGAAGGGTTCTGCCAAATCTTTAGAAGTAGAAAATAAAAACTAAATGCAAACCATAGAGTTAAAAATACATAAGTTAGGTTGTCTCTCTTTGTATTGCTTTCTTGAGCAGGAGAAATATTTAACATGATGTTATGTCCTCAATTCGCCCCAACTAATTCGTCGAGGCACGATTTGATTTATTTGTTTTTCAATTTTGGATCGAGGGCATCCCTAAGAGCATCGTTAAAAAGGTTTACTGCGAGGACTAAGCCAAACATGAAAACAGTGGCAGCACCCAAATTCCACCAATAACCGCGATTCAGCTCTTGTTTAGCTTCGTTGATCATAATTCCCCATGAAGGAACTCCGGCTTCAACCCCGAGGCCAAGGAAACTCAAAATGACTTCAATCTTAATTGCTGAAACGAAGATGAGTCCAAATTGGATTAGTCCGAGGTGCATAACGTTGGGGAGAATGTGTAGAAATATTCTTCGGAAATGACTGGCACCAAGGGAACGAGCTGACTCTACGTATTCTTTTTGCTTTTGTTTTAAAAATTCGGCTCGAACAAGACGACACAGTGTTACCCAACTCGTTAGGCCGAGGGCAAAAAACAAATTAGAAAGTCCCTGGCCCAATGCAAACTGAAAAGAGGCCATTAAGAGAATATAAGGGATTGAATCAATAGTGGTGTAGAGCCATGTAATACTATCATCAACCCATCCGCCAAAGTAGCCGGCGAGAGCTCCCATGGTCACCCCGATAAAGAGAGCGATAAGGGCGGCAAAAAAGCCCACGGTAACGGCAATAACACTTCCGTGAATAGCGCGATGAAGGACCGAGCGTCCAAAAATATCAGTTCCAAAAAGATATTCGGAGCTTGGTGACAACCATTTCAAATCGGTGTTCGTGAGGTTGTAATCAGTAGCAATTAATCCAAACTGGGCCAATAAAGCCATCAGTACATAAACGATAATGACGACCATCGAGGCCAGGGCAATTCGATTGGCTAAAATTCGACGGTAGGCATCTCTCCATAAGGAGTTGGCACTTTTCTTTTTAGGAATTTGGCTGGCACTAGTAGCTGCTTGAGTTGTCATTAGCTTAACCTCACTCTCGGATTAACCACGGCGTAGGCCAGGTCAGCCAGTAAATTAAATGTCATATAAAGTAGGGTACCAATAACGACCATGGCTCTAATGACTGGAAAGTCTGAGTTATTAATTGCTTGGTAAAGAAGTCCGCCGAGCCCTGGAATGCCAAAGAAAGCCTCAAGAAGTAAGCTTCCGGTAATTAGAAAGGGCATTTGTACAACGACGATTGTTATAATTGGAATAAGCGCATTCTTAAGAACGTGTTTAAAGAGAACAACCCCTTCTGCCAAACCCTTTGCCCGTGCCGTGCGCACGTAGTCCTGAAAGTACTCATCGAGAATAGCTGTGCGATACACTAATAGATTGGGCCCCAGTGAAAGGACGATCCAAATCATCCATGGAAGTTGTACATACTGCCAGCGATCAGTCCAAGACTGATCCCAACCTGAAATAGGAAAAACACCTAAGTTAAAAGCAAATGTGTACTGAAAGACCATGATATATACGAGAGAGCTAATACTCATCAAGGCCAAAGCCATAACTGTTGCAAACTTATCAACGGCGGTCCCTCTAAAGTAGGCTGTACCGAGGGCTAAGCATATCGAGAGTAGAATCGAGATGATGAACGCGGGAACAGTCAATGTCAGTGAGGGGCTTAGGCCAGCCAAAATAGTTTCGCTTACACTTTGTTTTGAAGACCATGAACGACCAAAATCAAAAGTAAATATTTGCTTAACTGAGGTTAGGTACTGAACGTAGAGTGGTTGGTCCGTGCCAAGCTCTGCTCGAATTTGCTGAAGACGCTCCGGTGAAGCGCTTTTCCCAGCGAGCAGTACAGCGGGGTCATCAATAACAACATTGAACAAAATAAAAGTAATGATCGTTACTCCAAACAAAATAGGAATCATTTGTAGTAGACGTCTCAGTGTATAGGCAAAAATTGTAGTTCTCCTTGAAACGAGGGGCAGAAGCGCCCCTTCTTTAACAAAGCTCTAGATGAATAATCTTATGATGAAGGCACTTAGGTGAAAATCCTAGGTCCATAAAACCTAGGATGAAGAAAGGCTAATAATTTAGAGAGTGGCTTTTACCTTAGCTCTCTCTTTTGCGTCGACTCTCAAAAACTTAAAGAAATCGTGATTTAAGCTGTTCTGTTTATAGTTTTTTAGCCAACCGTGATAAATTCGCGGAAGTTCACGGTGAATATTGTAAATCCACGGCATTTCTTCAACGAGTATCTTAGTCATCTTCTTATAGTGAGATGTTCTTTTAGCTCCAGGAGGCATTAACAAAGCTTCTTCATAGAGCTTATCAAAATCAGCATTTGAAAAAAGTGACTCGTTTGGTCCCGGAGGATGGTTTTTAGAGTAGAAGAGTTGCAAAAAGTTTTGCGCATCAGGGTAGTCCGCTGACCAGGCAATTCCCCAAAGTTCTGTTTGCTTTGTTTTAATTTTTTGTTGGAATTGTGGCCAAGTATTAGATCGAACCTTGATATTGATACCGATTTTCTTCATTGAGTTCTGGAGGAATTCACCCATTTGACGGGAGGTTGTCGTACTCAATGTATCGTAAGTGATTTCTGGAAAGCCCTTCCCTTCTGGGTACCCGGCTTCTGCCATCAGTTTCTTAGCCTTTTCAATATCGAATTGAGTATTTGGATTTTTGAGATCGGGGTCGTATCCATCAATATTTGGTGGAATTGGACTCTGAGCGGGAATTCCCAAATTGTTATAAAAAAGATCCAAAGACGTTTTAGTGTCATAGGCAAGGCCCATGGCTTGTCTGACTTTCTTATTTTTAAGGATTGGGTGGGTGTTGTTGAAAGCAATGTAAGTAATGTCGGGCTCTTTTGTAAACCGGATTTTAATTCCCTTGGCTTTCATATCCTTGGTCAGCTGTCGATTTTCGATCGCCGTACTGAAGTTATCTTTTGGAATATTCAAGAAATCGAAATTCCCTTTCATGAAGTTCAACCAGCGGGGTTGATCTTCTGTGAGTTCCGTGAAAACGAGTTTGCTCGCCAAAGGAACCTTCTTACCGGCGTCAGCAAGAAAACCAGCTTCTTTGTCTCCGGGAGCGCCTTCGCTTGGGTAGACTTCATTGCGAAATTTTTCGTTTCTTACGAGTTCGATCTTTTGGCCTCGAACCCAGTTTTTAAAGCGAAAAGGTCCTGTCCCGACGGGGTGATTTAGAAACTCTTCGCCGTACTTATCAACAACTTCTTTGGCGACCACTGAGGCAAAACCCATGGCCAGTACGTAGTGAAGTTGGTAGTAAGGTTCATTTAGCTGAATCACAAGAGTATGGCTGTCTGGAGCTTGAAGTCCTTCAACAGGTGCCGCGTAATCAGCTTTTCCTTCGCCGACGGCTGCAGCCCATTCATTGAGACCTTTAATTTTACCATCGAAGATCCAATAGCCCGTCGAGCGGTTTTTAGGATCGGCGAGTCGTTTCCAGCTGTAGATGAAATCTTCAGCTACAACTTCTCGACCTTTTCCATTGGCAAAAGCGGGGTCATCGTGGAAGACCACACCTTTTTTAATTTTAAATGTATGAGTGAGACCATCTTTTGAAACCTTAGGCATGCCATCGGCAAGCTGTGGTTGAAGCTCCATTGGGCGTTTGAGATAGTGATAGCTCATTAAGCCTTCGTAAATTTGTCGAACGACGAGATGTGAGTAAAGGTCGTTAGTTTGAATTGGATCCAAACCCTTTACATTGGCCACAAGGACCGCATTAATCGTATCGTCTGTCGGATCAGTCTTCTTTGTACAATGCAAAGTAAAAAGGAGGGTAAATATTAACATTCCCACCAAGCTGATTTTTTTTAACATTGCCGTTTCCCCTTCTAAATAAACCTAAAAAATCCCAAATCAGGGTTTAGGTGACCTGTCTATAAATGTCAAAGTCGAGAGACGATTTCAGAGCTTTTAATAGGTGCATCAAAAAGCCGCAGAGAACTCTTTAAATAGTTGTAATAAATAAATAAAATCAAAATTCTAGAGCCAGGCTTCGAGCTCCGCCAAGGTGGAGATGGGGCCCTTAGCTCCCTCGGAAATCAAGCGTTCTGGAGGGGTGTATCCGTAGTCCACGGCAATCATTTTTATCCCCGCATCACGAGCGGCGTGAACATCGGGGAGTCCGTCGCCAACCATTAGGGTCTGATCGGGCTCTATTTGCGCCTTTTTGATCGTTTCAAGCAGGGGCATCGGATGGGGCTTTCTCTCGCTAAAAGTGTCAGCACCGACAATATCGAGCCATGGAAGTTCACCAATGGGAAGGTTCTCTATCGTGAGGCGGGCGTAGGCCTCATTCTTATTAGTAACGATGGAAATTGTATGGGAGCAATCTTTTAAAAACCCATAAACGTGGTCAAATTCTTTGGTTTGAAGGAGATATTTACTTTTATATATTTCGCGATAGGTCTGTTCGAGGGTGTCGATTTTATTTTCGTCCTTTCGGAGTTCTGGAAAAAGTTGAATAAGAAAGGGTCTTAGGCCGTGTCCAATGGCAGAAACGATTTTCTCTGCTGAAATATCTGGATAATTGTGAGCTTTAAGCATTTCTTGTGCGGCCGCTACAATTCCGGGTGCTGAGTCAACGAGAGTGCCATCTAAGTCAAAGATAATTAGTTTTTTCATGGGAATAGAATAAAAAATTGATAGACTATGGGCAAAGGAAAAGCCATGCGTCCAGTTTCTGAGCAAGAAAAATATTTAAAATCTAAGGTGAGTCATCAGCCTCCTTTTATTGACGCGCTTGAAAAGCGACTTCTCGATGATGGAAAGTGGGGAATTAATATCAGTGCCTCTGAGGGAGCCTTCCTCAGGTTTTTTGTCGAAGTGACGGGCGTCAAAAAAATTGTAGAAATAGGAACTCAATACGGATTTTCAACCCACTGGCTTTTGGATGCCAACACGGAGGGCCTAAAGGTAAGAACAATCGAGAAACAGAAAGACCATTATGACGTGGCTAACGAATATTTTTCGAAGCTAGGTACTTTTGAAAAGAATGGGGAATATTTTCGAAGTTATAATTTGTCGCGCAGTGGGAGTTTAGTTTCGTTTCTAGGTGAGGCGAACCCCATATTGCAGAGTATAGAATCCGAGGGTCCTTTTGATCTCGTCTTTATCGATGCCAATAAAGGTGGATATCTCGATTATCTTGACTGGAGTATGAATAATCTGGCCCCAGGTGGATGGATTGTTGCCGATAATACTTTTTTATTTGGCAGTGTCTGGCTTGAAGACCCCGGAGATAAAGCCCCTAAAAACCCATGGAAGAAAATGAAAGAGTTTAACGAGCGTCTGTCTGATAAACAAAGCTTTCGGAGCTTTATGCTGCCAACTCCTGAAGGCTTGTCGATAGCACAAAAATTAAACTAGGGATTGTAATGTCAAAATTTTTTAAAAGAGCATTGATATCGAGTATCGGCGGATTTTTCGTGTTGTGGTTGATAATTGCTATCTCGACTTACCTCGTTTGTCGTTTTTACTACTATCCAGAAATTGAGAAGTCCCATCAGTATGTCGACATGTACTTGGAAAGCTTTGTCGATGACTTAGAATACCTAGAAAAGAGCCCTCATTTTCAGTTCCTCTCAAAGCGCGAAAGAAATCTGGAAGAGTTTTACTTAAATAGAATGGGAGTCTTGACCTCCAATACGGGGATGGGGCCAGGGGTACCAGATGAGTATGAATCCTTAAAAGAAAAATTTCTTGGCACGTTCAATAAGCCTGAAAACTGGGGAGAGATTCTTAAAGATAAAGAGTTTTCGCGAATCGATCTTGATTGGGTCAAAGAGGTTTTGGATTACGACCATTGGAATAACCTTACCTACAATAAGGCGACGTTCTTAGGGATTCAGGCCTATTCGAAAAAGAATAACTTAAAAAGGCTTGAGTATTGGTCTCGTCTGCCGATTCCTAATTTTAAAGAAATGCAGTTTGTGTCGACTCTTTACGCCTTCAAGCAAATCGCGAAATCAAATACAGAGAATGCCTTTAAACTCGTCGACCATCTTAGTTTTGTGTACTTCAATTCTTCCAGCTTAGTGGGCCAGATGATGGTTGTAAGTAATATGAATCTAAGAAATTCTTTAATAGATCACTTTGAATTAAACACTGTAGAAAAAATTCCGGAGGAGTTTATCAAAAGATTAAAGCGGTCCAGTTACTCCTGGCCCGCGGTATTTCGACGATTTTCTTCTGAGCCCTTTCCGCAAAATATTGTTCGTCATATTAAACCGGGCACAAATGCCTGCGGTGGTGTTTTTGAATTTATTACGGGTGATTTGTTCTATAGCGATCTCTTAGGTGGGCAGTTCCCCTTGGAGTTTAATTTGAGGGAATCCATGGATCTAGAAATTCAACGTAAAAAAGAGTGGTTCAAAATCTGTGACCTAGAAGCTTTCGATTCGTGGTTGAGTTATAGTCCACCGGGAAGTATGCCGTGGTTCAGTCGAGACTTTTCTCAAGTGCCTTTGGGTCAAAATCTAAAGGAAGCCCCTTTAAGTTTTAATAAAGGAAAGCTTCCTTATATCAGAGCAGTTACAGGAATGATTTTGTACACAATATCAGCCCCTAATTTTATGAAACTCTATAGCGAGCACCATAAAGACGTTGAAGATTAAATATCATCGAGTGTAAAACTAGGGAGGGCGATAATCGTTCCGCCATTTCCGTTCGCTGCTGCTGATCCACCGGTGATTCCAGATAGCTCAAAAATTCGAGATGCTTGTACAGCATTTTCTAGGTTGGGACCCTCAGGTAGAAATCCCGCCATATCACCAAAGTCAATGGCGTTGGGATCGCAAGATCTCGGTAGAAGCTTAGTCATTTCTCCTTTGGACATTATAACTTCGTCCATTGCAGCATTGTTTCCTGTATAAAAATTATTATTAGTTTCAACATCAATTCTTAGTCGATTGCTAATACATGGATCTATGATTCGAGAAACAGAAATATTAGCTCCATTGTATACAACAGTTCTAGTAATTTTAATGGTACTAATGCCCGATATCCAAATCCCATCAATTGGATCATCGCTATTCATTGCTTCTTCAAGACGTCTTTCGTCTTCTTGAGTGCGATTGATATTTGGGCTGTAGGCTTCCATCTCAACATTGAATTGACTGGCTTGCATGCGGTTCGATGATTGGAGTATTTCATCGCTAAACTCTCTTTGCAGTTCTAGGTATTCTCTATAGACTTGTTGCTCTCGAAGATCAGTTTCACAGCCTCGGGATTGTAAATCCTGAAGTCTATTAATAAAATCTGGCGACATGGTTCCTAAAAAGAGATTCTCTTGTTCTGCTAGTGTCGCCTCAATATTATCATAGGCAGAATCGAGATTGGCTCTCGCTGTAGAGCAAACAGCTTCGTTATTGGCTAATCCAATTTGTGTTAAACATAGTGTGATCACTAAAAAACTTATTCCTCTAATCATCATTGGATTCCTTTCACTCAGACCCTTGCCCTTTACTAGTGCAAACTTGTGCCCGGAAAATTATCGGTCAAAACCGTGAATTCAAAGAGAGTGCTTGTAGAGCGGTTTATATTGAGACGTTTTTTAAATGCCCTCTTATCAATGTGCCTAGGGCGAAAAACCGTATTCAGTCATCCATAAAATAGACGTTTCAAATTGAGTCAAAACTCAGTTATTTACCTTCAAATTTTGAATTCAATGGGTCCTATAGAAAATTCATGGTGTTGCGAGCTTTGTCACTTCTAATTTTGTCTAGCTGAATGTGAATTTTGGCGAAGTGCGCAGATCTTCTTTTTACATTTCGTTTATGTTTCCGTTGGCATTTCAGTACCCATTATCGTCACGGCACATTTTGTCAAAGTAAGAAAGTAATAGGCCGTTTTTTGCACTTCAAAAAATTTCGAGAAATTTCTAGAAAGGTTGCAGGTTGATTCAGGGGGTACATTATGAAATTCAAAACTTATTTCTTAAGCCTGTTCGTATTCGTCTCTTTCGTCTATATGACTGAGGCGGCGCAAGCAAAGTACACGGGCAGACTTGTAAAAGGCACTTGGAGAAAGTCTTGGGATAATCAGCTCAAGCATTTAATTCATGATGTCTACAGATCAGATTTTGTTGATCACCACGAGAGCCAAATCGATGAACTTTGTCCTGGCTATAAGAGTAGCAATGCAAAAAGAGAAGTCTTTTGGCATCAGCTTTTTGTCTCTTTAGCATGGAAAGAAAGTCTTCATGGCCCGCGGAATTGGGTCAACTTTAATGGTGGAAAGAATATTGGTCTTTATCAGATTAACCCGGTTCTTCGCGGTGCCTACGGTTGTGGTAGAGTCGATCTATACGATGCCATTAATAATATAAACTGTGGTGTTAAGATGGCAAAACGCCTTATCGATAAGTACGGAAGTTTTCTTCAGGGAAGAAAGAGTGGTATGGCGGCCTATTGGCAACCACTTCGAGCCACCTCCAACTACAATCGCAGAAATCGATCTCGCATATTATCAGAAGTCACTAACGCCTGTAAGTCAGGTAGAGTTTCCTATATCAGTACGAACTCTACTCTCGTGTGGATGTTCGAAGATATGCTCAAAGGTCGAACAGTTAACACTATTCACGACTTACCAGAAGAAGATCTACAAAAGGTCTTGTGGGATCACCCAAATGCTCTTGATGGCGGGGACCCTGGTGACGAGCCTATAAAGGTTTATCAAGAAGGTGAGCTGAATAATAATGTTAAGCCCGATTTTAGGCCTCACTACATCGATGAAGATGAGCAAGTCATGATCGACGAAGCAAGAGGTCCGATCGATATCTAATTTTTGAGTTTTGATATATTGTAAAAGGTGGGATTAAGGTCCCGCCTTTTTTTTGCTCACTCTAGCGCAAAGAATTGCATCTTCCTGATGTCGACTAGGTAACTAATCTAGCAAAAAATTTCTTTTTTTTTAACTTATTAAAGAGTTTGCGCAGTGCTCGCAATAATTCATTTTTAGACTGATTCGTTCAATGGTACAAGCCGACCAATTAATCAACTGGGAGCTCGAATGATGTCTAAAATTATGTCTGCTATACTATTTAATTTCCTTATCCTCATTTCGGTAAATGCATATTCAAACCAATCTGAAATTTGTGTCAAAGCTGTGGTTTCAGATATAAATCATCAGGTCAGAGCTTACCTGAGTTGTGATCTTTCTCAAAATTTAACTTTCGAAGATCATCGAGGTTATTGGTCTTGCAGAGCTGAAACACAGTCTGGAAAAAAGACTTTTGAGGTTTTTACCCGACCGGAGAATTTTGGGTATGATTTTCAAAAACAGCACGCTTATGTGGACTATCCTCTGACGTCTCGAACATCTCTTGGGAAATCAATCTTTCGGGCTCTTGGAGTTCCTAATACCCATCAGGGAGACTTGTTTAAACTCTTTATTGGAACTAATCGCCCTTATTATGAGAAGATAAATCTCTTTTTTTCTCCTCATGAAATTCAGAATATCGAATTTAATAATGAAATTTTGATCATGACACTGGCAGCGCCATTTTTTGGGCGATGCGAATTTTAGAATCTTTTAGTTTCATAAAATTGCGAGAAGGTGGGATTAAGGGCCCACCTTTTTTTATGGGTTCTGCGGAGTCGGACTGGAGTTCGGAGTTTGAGGTTGATTGACGATCCGACCACCTGACCCGGGGAACTCTTCGTGCATATAACACTCCATCATTTCGATCGTGAGAATCGTTTCGACGGGAGGAGGTGTTTGACTGGGGGCCCCTTGCACACCTTGGCCGACGATGGAGTAGAGTTTGCCATTATTTGGATCTTGCCTTACAGCCATGTGATAGTTGGCTTCTGAGTCTGCTCCCGCTTTAGGTGCATAGTTGATGATGGTGAGTCCATTGGTTTGATTAGTAATTCTTTTTTGGAACTCATAGTTGTTGGTTTGCGCGGCATTTAATAGCCGTCCGCTGGTTGAATCATAAATCCCAAGCTTGATATTAGCAAAGAATTGGCCGTTGTCCCGTCTAATTTGCACGTCAGCGACTTCTCTATTGCCGGTATTGTCGTCTATCCGATCTCCTCGGCAGAGAATTTCTGAAGCGCTAAAGTCGGCGCGATCAAAAAGGAGCTCTTCATACAGGGCCACCTCTTTGTTGTGATCGGCAATGATGGATTCACTAATGGGTCTGGGTGTAATGTCTAAGCAATTTTCTCGAGTGAGGTGAGGCACCCCACCGATTATTGTAACTGTAGATACTGGCTCCATAATGCTGGTAAAGCAATTATTGAGTGTATCAAAGCTATTGTATTGGACACCGCTGTAACCTTCTCCGTTACTGAGTTGATTATTATTATCAACGGAACTCGAAGTTTTTGTTCCTTCAAGTTCTTCGCAGTTGGTATAGCCGAAAAGTAGTATCCCGCTTAGGAGTATTAGACTGATTAAGTTAATTTTAGTTTTCATCCCCACAACCTTTATTTAATTATTAATTGCCTTATGTATCTAGTTTAAAGTTTATCAGGCCATATCTTGTCTTATAAAAATGGTTAGAAAGCTAAGTCTTCTCATTTTGAAGCGTCGAACGGGCCTTGTGTTAGATTTGAGAATTACTGAGAGTTTTGGGCTAATTGCAATTCTCAATAGGAGATTTCAAGTTGAAAATTGGATGCCTGAGTTTAAGGGGGAACTCAGGCATCCGTGGATTAAGTGGTTTACATACTATGGTTCGATTTACCTTCTATTCGCAGATATCTGCGTATCTTTGTTCTTCTTTTTCTTGAATCTCTGCCGGTAATTTCCCGCTATCGAGAATCTTCTTAAGTATTTCGCACTTAGTGGGAAAATTCTCGGGCTCAGGAAATTCACCGTTTTCTTGCATTCCTTTGATCCGTTCAATGGCTTGGCGAATTCGATCGGCCACTTCTTTAGCAAACTCTTCATCGGTTTCTAGCTTTTCGATTCGCGCTTCAATGTCGGCGATGAGTTTGTCTTTATCGATCTCAACACCTTCGGGAGCTGGAACTTCATCGAGTTCCGTTAATCGCTCAAGGAGTGCTTTTAACCTTCCAATGTGATTGGCGATGAGTTCTTCGTCACTGAGATTTTCGAGATCTTCGAGTTTAAACATCTGGCTTGCGTCGACACTAAAGTCACCTTGTCCGATTTGGTCCTGAGCACTTACTGTCTGGCCGGGAAGAGCGCTTTTGTTGAGTTCAAATTTAGAGCCGCAAGCAGAAAGTAAAGTTAGCACACTAAGTAGTAGTATATTTTTAAATAGTTTTTTCATTGTGCTCTCCTAGTTATCGAATGTGAGTGCCGAGGTGAATAAAGTTATTGTTTTTATCGATAGCAAAAATCGCATTGTATTTGGAGTCACCCCAGTTTCCTGCAGCTGTCGAATAATTAACGCCGTTGTGAAAGTAGGTGTAGACTCCCACTTTATTGGTGTAACCACAGTAGGCGTGATATTCGTAGGCTCGGGCTATACAGCGCTTTGGACTAACTTTAGCGAGTCCATCGCCATCATTAAATGTAGTGCGCAGCGGAAGAGGACTTCCTTTGCACGGTACAGGTTTGTCGATATAGACTTGGCAAGTCGCCTGTGCCTCAATAGCACCCATGGTAATTAGTAGTGCAATTGTCCCCATTAGATTAAAAAAGTTTTTCATTTCATTCCTCCCGGGTTTTTAAAATCCCAATGATTCCCTTGTTGAATCTAGATTAAGAAATATCGAGAAATGCTAGGCTTATAAAAATGGATAGAACGGCAAGGACCTGAATTCTCAGAGGAAAATAGAAATAAAAAACCCACCGCCAGGGTGGGTTTTCAAATTTTTAAATTATAAAATAGGAGGGATTTAGCTCCAGAAATTGCGCCAATCGGTTTGTAAGTGATGCTGATCGACTTCTGAGAGGACTCGCTTGGAGATCTTCACGTTTTCAAGGGCTGTTTCACTTAAAACTTTTCCACAAGCCTCAATAACAGCTTCGTGGTTAATCTTGTGGAAAGCGTAGACATCGTCTGGTCGTCCACATTTCGAGTGTTTGCGTACAGCGAGAGACTCGTGACGAACACCAATAATAGAACCCAGGTTATCGAGAAGGCCAGGCTCTCCATCGTGAACACTCACAATAGGAATGCGCCTTCCGGCGACCGTTGCCATTTCACCGGCGCTCGTACTGCCATTCATATTTGGTTGAATATAGAGTTCACCTGTGACGGATAAGTAGTCTCGAAGGTAACTGTAGTCATTTTCATGGGCCAAGTTACCAGCAATTAAATCAGAAGAAGTGACGACGATCACATTGGCGTAAATACCTTTTTGTAGGAGCTCCTCAGAAGCCTGAATAGCTTCTGTACACATCGCACCCATGGCAAAGATATTCACAACATTATCACCAGGTTCGTAGCCGGCGTAACCACGGTAGTCTATTAAGTAGTAAGCGCCCGAGAGAACCTCGTTGCGAATTTGCTCGAGGATTTGTTCCTCAGAAAGACTTGTAATGGTAGACTCATCGGTCGCTCCTTCAACGGCTTGAGCCTTCGCGTGTAGAAGAGTCGATTCATCGACGCCTTGTTTGAAACGTTTTTGAGTTTTTAGAAATTTCATTAGCATTTTCTGGTCGATTCCACGAGTTACACCGCGAATGACAACCCCATTTCGACCAACATTATCGTAGGTATGATGACGACGAATGGCATCGGCTAAAATCCAATCCATTTCGGCACAGAAGAAGGGTTCCCACGTAATCTGGTTGGGAATTTGAAAGTCCGACTTCCAACCGTGCTGTGCACCCTCAGGAGAAAGAGTCACACCAGATGGCGTACCCACAAGAATAAAGCTCGATTTCCAGTACAAGTTGTAAAAGAATTGATCGTGAGCGCGCTTGATAAAAAAGTCATAAACCGTCATGAGTGGAAGAATAGGAATGCCAAGGAATTCGCGAAGCATTCCATAGGAACCCATACACGACATTACATTACATTCAGCAATTTCAAATCTGAGAAATCGATCTGAAGCATCTTCTCCGGGAACGAGGTCAGGAAGTTTTGTGTCGCGGACATCAAGTTCGTCTTCCCACTCTTCGACGGCTGTTGCACCAAAGATTTTTCCATCCATTGCTGGATTGAGGTTTGTACTCGTACCCACGTCAGGAGCCATAGAGATAAGAAGTTCGGCTGGTTTCTTCCAGGCTTTTTCAAAATCATCCAAGGGCTTTTGTTTTTCTTCTAGGTTAGATTCATCGAGAGACGTATTGGCGATTCGAGTGAGCTTGGCAGTACACTGCCCGAGCATCCACTGTGTGTGTGGGTAGCTGGCCATTTTTGTGTTAACATCAAAAGTCCTTGGAATTTCGCCGAGGGTTTCTTGCTCTGCTAGAAACTTTTCTTTATTTCGATCTCTAAGGGCATTCATGTCTTTAATATTTTTGAGAAGTTCATCGCCGCGTTTCTTAAGAAATTTACCTTCTTCAGATTTCGCATCAAAGCCAGCAAAAAGTTCTTCGCCAACCCCTTGGTTTTCGCGAAGTTCATCAACTTCGGCTCCAGTTGGAAGTGAAGAGTGGTTCCCTTG